>NZ_JCACKS010000037.1:0-16824 GCF_059505505.1 Pelatocladus sp.
GTTGAAGCGTCAGAAACCTCGCACGTAGCGCAAGCGGAGTGCGTAGGTAGTTCATTCCAATCTATCAGTTCGTCATCCAGAGCGATCTCCCTATAAGTTTTTTGTAAAATGCACCCCTCAACTATACCTCTTGAAATTAAGCTAAATACGGACTCAACATGATTATCTAGGGTTTCCTGAACATATTGAAAAAATGTATCTGTCCAGATAAGAAGACGCATACTTAACTCCTACACCAAGATAATTTATTGCTTCAACTTGGATAAATCCAAGCTCTCACTGCCTCAATTAAAATACCTGCCGGAGCAAAAATCACCTTTATAGCTTCAAGGCTTGCTGCTGTCAAAGCATTTCTTAATCTAGCTTGAAGTGTTGGGCTATTTTTAATAGCTAATTCAATCGCATTAGGATCTTTAAGACTTGAATTATGCTCAACAGCTTGCTTGACTTTTCTCTGAACTTCAATCAAAGTTGGGTTAGATTGCTCCAAATAATCAAAGAGATTTTGAATTTCTTCTGCCACCTCAACCAAACTCTTCTGCTGTTCGGATATGTACAAAGTTGCTTCTTGATTTCCTTGAACATTGTCCGCAACATTACCTACTGTTCCGTAGAAGTTAAACTTAGCACTCACTAATATATCCTCCATCTTGAACTGAATTAGCTATCAAATTTCCTGCAACAGTATGAGCAACATTAGCAACAGGCGCATGAAAATGATAATTGATTGGTTGAAATACAGTTCTTTCAGAAATTGCGTCTATCTGACGATGTAATTTTTTCTGTTCCGATGTTGCCAATCGAACACGCTCCTGAAGCTTGAGGAGTTTTGCCTTGTCAGGTAAACGCTCTGCTGTAGCAGAAATCTTTTGTGCTTTTTCCCTAAGATTAACTAACCTAGCCACATTTAGACAGCCTAATGGCTTTTGTTCAAAAACCATAGATTAATGACAATATTTTTTATTAGTATAGCGATTTTCTCAAAAATGTGCTTCAAGAGTGTTCTACAGATTGATTTCTGAACGTTGCTTCCTCTATGGCTCCTTCAAATAACCGAGAGCTTTCAGGAAGCTGTACTCTGACCTGAACTTTTCCCTGCAAATATACTTATATAGACTCAAAAACTTATTATCACTGCGGCTTTTAATTGTTGAGTCAACACTGTGTAGCCATGAAAGAGACTATACCTTCGGATTCAATGCGTAATGAAGGAACGACCAGTAACAGATCAAAGCACTGAGCAAACGAAACCAAAGTATTGTGTCCCATCTACCTTACAATTCCCGAATGGTTGATATTGATTCAGCATTGTTTAGCATAGATATGATCGTATTGTTTATCGGAACAGACCCGACTAAAACCAATACAAAATACACAATCAAACTAATTAATCCAATCCTTAACAAATACGGCTCTGAACGAGAAGTTGAGACTACAGTGCTTGTGCAATGCACCACAAGAAGACAGATGTATACATTGGATGACGAATTTTTTGATATACCCCATTACTAATTAGTGTGTGTCCCTCTCTGACTTCCAATGTGGGTGACCAGTTTTGACCAAGGTCATGATGAGAACGCCAGAATAACCAAATCGCAACACCGAAAGTGGCCACCCCCAACCAGTTCACCCAAACTGGCAAATTGTAATTAGCAACACTTAACCAAGAGGACAGCACATAGATTAAAGGCAGAATCATCATGCCGATGAACACCAACAACAGTAGCGCCTTTTCTTGAGTTGTTTTGCGATCATCAGCAATTACATTCTTTTTGTTTTCTCTTTGATGTGGAATACGAATGACAAAACAAAAGACTAAACCAAGCATGAAAAGTATTTTCAGAGTTAGTGTGTCCATAATGCTCATATAGTGCGGTGGTAATCAAAAAATCCATGTCGTTTCTATCTTCAACGACATGGAAGTAACTGTGTTGGTGGAATTAGGAGCAAAATGTTTCCTGAGAATTACTCAAATTTCAGCCTGTAAGATTTACAGAATGCCCCAGAAGTGCAGAAAACCTTCACCTGAAGTTAGTTCAATTAAAGCTGCTGCTAAAAATCCAATCATTGCCAAACGACCATTCCAAACCTCTGCTTGGGGAGTAAAACCCCAACGCCAAGAATTGCGATCGCCCTCAAAAGTCATCTCAGCATTCACTTTAGTTCCGTCTTGCATGATTGGTACTCCAAAATACACTTTGTTAACTTATATCAATAACTATAGCTAAAAATTCTCAATAAAAGCATAATATTTATATTTCTATTGATCTGAGTTGACATTAATATGATTTATTAATGCAAGACTGAGAAAGATTGTATTTACCGAATCTTAAAAAAATTATTGCAATTATTATCAATAATGATTGGTGTTCGACAAACTTAAGTGGGTTTGAGGTTATTACTTAAGTTTCTACTCCTGCACCTGTGAAAAATGTATAAATTACTACCTAAAAATGTATTCTAGGACATGAACTTTCTTGCTGGGCATAGGTGTACTATTTACAAAATGAACAGTGATAATAATAATCGAAAAATACTTTATTCAAACCCACATTCCGCAGGTAGGCGAAAACTTTTCGACATTTTTCAAATTATTGTATAGCAAGGTTTTTAGACATTTATCTCCGGATGCGATCATGGTTGAAACATCAAACGCTAATCATCAACTTGTGGCTTATTGATACTATTCTCAATTAGTTTGATTGCGATCGCGTGGCTTGCTAGAGGTCTTGCTTCGCGTACCAGTCAATTTCAGCCAGATGGTAAGCGCCTAGAGCTAGGCGCTTACACCAAACGGGTTCAAGTGATGATATTGTCAAGAGGCTTTTCATGGTAAAATCCTTACAGGATAAGCATTTTAGCGTTATTTAAAAAATACCTTGATCTCTATTTCAACCTGCGGAATGTGGGTTCAAAGTAAAACCGCTGTACAAAAGACAAGTACGGCGGTTAGTTATGGTTTATTGCTAGTAGATGCACCCGGTAGGCTACGTCAGGGGAGGAAAATCATTTGCTCTATGGAACCATTAGCTGCTTGGTTGGTTTTGTTTCCAGACTTATTGATATATATTTTCAACTGTAACTACAACTATACTAGGAAATTTAGTGACAAACAACTCTAATTATATAGAGAAATATTATTAATTAATTTAAGAAGATAGATTTTGAGTATAAATGGATAAATTTAGCTAAAAACTAAGCATTACAAACTTTAAAAGCTAATAACAAGTTTGACTCAATCCTAATAATACTAGTAAAAGGTAGTAATTTAAATGTAAAATATTCTCAATTAATATATTATTCGTTACCGAAATGAGTGCGAATAGGTGTTAATAAACGGTCGCGGTTCATGGCAGTGGGGATAGGGTATTTCCTATTCCCTTCTCTGAATGAGCGCAAAAAGAAAAATAACTATGTGAACCATCACTCTGATTTGCTTTCATTTAAAGACTAGATTTTCTGGCTTAATTTGACCATAGTAGCGACTGCAAGGGTAAAGGAAGCGGTCTTTGTCTTCTTGATGAGGTTGCGTCATCTGTTCACTCTGATTGCTCAAATTGCTATTGCTTATACTTTCAGACTCCAACTGAGATAGAGATTGCCAAAAGTCAACAATCTGTTCTGCTACTAAAGTCGGGTGGAAGAAGTGAAAAAATGTCGTCCTTGTTGACATTCCCAATAGCGATCGCTCCTTCAAAGAGGCCTCGCAAAGCCGCATCCCTGACACTTATAAAAGAGCAGGGAGAGAAGCGATTATGGTTTAAACTGCGTACATTTACCACCAAGCCCCTGAGCAATAATACAAGTATTCGACTCAATCATCCCCAGATACGTGGCTTGCGGAGTACCCTTTTCACCCAATCCATCAGCAACGATTGGTTCTTGAGAAATTTTCACATCTGCTTCCTTCGCTACTGTCTTCAATACTTTATCGTTGGCAGTCAATTCCGCAAATATCGTTGGTACTTTTGCAGCTTTTATACCATCAGAGAGGGCATTCACCTTCGCCGCAGTTGGTTCTTCCTCTGTGGAAACACCTAAGAGTGTACCTTCTACTTTCAAACCATAAGCTCTAGCGTAGTAACCCAAAGCATCATGTGTCGTCACCAAGCGGCGTTGATTAGCTGGAATAGTCAGAATTTGTTGAGGAACCCAAGCATCTAATTTCTTTAGTTTTTCTTCTAATGCATCTGCATTTTGGGCGTAGAAAGCAGCATTGGCTGGATCAATTTTTCCCAAATTTTCCTCTATTAGCTGTACCATACGGATGCCATTTTTGACATCATGCCAAACATGAGGATCTTCCTCTTTCTTTCCATCTTCTTCCAAAGAGAGCCGTTTTTCTGCGGGAACTGCCAACTCGTGTAAAGCGATTTTTGGTGCAGAAGATTTGCTTGCCTCAACCATATCAATGATTGAAGGCTCAAAATGTATCCCGCCATAAAACACAATATTCGCTTCATCAATTGCCTGTCTCTGTTTCGGCTTCGCCTCGTAAACGTGGGGGTCTTGTCCAGCATCTATCAGGCATTGCAGATTCACTTTATCCTGTGCAACTTCTTGCACTAAGTCACAGGGAACGCTGTACGATGCGACCACTTTCAGTTTTCCATTAGCGGCTGTTGTTGCTACAGGAGTTATTGTAGGAGATGAAGCAGCAGAATTAGTTTCTGGGGTTCCTGCTTCGGGTGTAGTTCCACAACCCGTCAAACTAACAGTTATAGCGAGTACTGTTGCGCCACAGAATGAATGTAATCTCAACCCTTTTAGAATCTTGACCGTGGAAAAAATCTGCACAAAACGAGCAAACCTTTTAATTCCTTGGCTTGGCGGATTATATTTTCGGGGTGGTTTCTCAAAACGAACGGGATTATTGCTACATTGCTCAATATTGTTACGAAAACCTGTTCGTTTTGAGAAGGTTTGCTCGTTTTGTGTGTATTTATGCGTCGCCATGATTTCTCCTTGCTTGATAACTTTTGACACTTGCTCGCAGCTGTAAAATCTTTTACAATCTATTATTTTCACAATAGATAAAAATAATTCTTAATAAGCATCTTCTTTGGCTGATAAATACCCAGACACTAAATATTTTTAATACTTGTGTCAAGAGAACTTGCATACTTCATTCAAGTAGTTTGTAGTATGACGGATAGTCAAACATATTTGACTCTAATCAACTTCTATTAATTAAGGCATAATACAATATTGATAATCATTATTACAAATAAAAGGACAAGCTTAATGATATTTTTTGTTTAGCTTGAGTCTTACTAGTGAAAGTGGAAATCAATACGATTTATCTGAGTAAAGAAGAGAGTATTAAATGTTACAAGCTTGTTTGATAGTTCACTAATATTTTGGAACTAAAGAATGGTAGAAGTCGAAAATTTATCTGTACGTTACCGAGGGCGTTATGCTTTAGAGGCTATCAGCTTTAAGTTGGAGCCTAGTCAAATTGTCGGCATTATTGGCCCTAATGGTGCGGGGAAAAGCACAATGGTTAAAGCAATGCTAGGGCTAATTCCTATTGCCAGTGGTACTGTCAAGTTTTGTGACAAGCCATTACGACTAAATCTGTCAAAAGTAGCGTATGTTCCCCAGCGAGCCAATATTGATTGGGATTACCCTACAACTGTATGGAATGTAGTGATGATGGCTAGAACAGTGAAGACAGGACTGTTTCGTAAGCCTTCTCGGATGTCTGAGGAGTTGGCAAAGGCGGCGTTGGAACGTGTGGGAATCCTAGATTTGCGCGATCGCCAAATTGGAGAACTATCGGGAGGACAACAACAGCGAGTCTTTTTGGCGCGTTCTTTAGCAAAGCAAGCCGACCTGTTTATATTTGATGAGCCATTCACAGGGATAGACCGTCGGACTGAAGATATTATCTTTGAAGTCTTTGAGGAACTCAAGGTTCAAGGAAAAACCTTGCTAGTCATCAATCACGACCTTGGCGAAACCTTAAATTACTACGATCAGCTTTTACTGCTTAACAAGCAACTAATTGCCTTTGGTTGTCGCCAAGAAGTATTAACTGCTACTAATATTCAACAGACTTACGGTATTTCCTTACGTCTTGTTGTTGCGTGACCAAATCAGTGAACAACTGATAACTGATAACTGATAACTGATAACTGAGTATATGTTGGATTGGTTGATTGACCCACTCAAATTAGATTTTATGCGGAGTGCCATTTTGATTGGCATCTTGATGGGTATTCTATGTGCAGTCGTCGGTAGCTACATGGTTGTGCAACAGATGGGTATGATGGCTCATGCGATTTCTCATTCCATCTTGGCAGGATTACCTATCGCTTTTGTCATGGGTATTTCTCTTTCAGTAGGAGCATTTGTAGCAGGTGTGGTGAGTGCGCTGGGTTTAGCATGGATTCAGTCTCAATCTCGAATTAAACTTGACACAGCTATGGCATTGATTCTCTCAGACTTTACAGCAATTGGTGTCACTTTGCTCAGTGTCTTACCTGGTGCAAACAAGCTTGATTTGATGGATATTCTGTTTGGCAATATTTTGGGGATTAGCCAGGGGGATTTGATCATGACTTTAGCAATCACAATTGCAGTTGTGATTGTGGTAAAGCTATTTTATAAAGAACTATTATTCTATACTTTTGACCCTTTAGGAGCGCAAGCAGATGGGTTGCCTGTGCGGTGGTATCATTTGGGTTTAATAGTCGCGATGACTCTGACAGTTGTGGCAAGTTTGCAAACCGTGGGGGCGTTACTTGTGATTGCGATGCTCGTCGCACCTGCTAGCACCGCCTATTTGTTGGTTAGAGAACTGCATTTGATGATGATTTTAGGATCTGTAATTGGGGTAAGTGGCAGTGTGATTGGTATGTATCTGAGTTATCATCTGGATGCTCCATCAGGAGCAACAATTGTTTTGGTAGTGTGCGGATTTTTTCTATTGGCATTTCTGTTGAGTCCTTCTCAAGGTTTGTTGACTCGGCCAGAAGTGAAAGAGCCAACCGTCAGGTTTTTCCAACGTATGATTAACCTGCAACGACAGTAGTTCTATTTACTGCTGCGAGTGCATCTACATCTCGATTTTGCCGTCCTTGTTTTATAAAAATGATTATCATACTCAGCAAATAGGTTACACTTGACCATGTGACTCAACAAAGGAAAGATACATGTCACTAAACGCTAGTGAAAAATTGATGGAGCAAAAGACAGCAAATCTGGTAAACCAAGCAGATATGTTCACCACTATCAGAAATTCGTTACCTTTTGGAGAGAGTACATATCTGATTGAAGGTGAACAAGCGATACCTGTTAATCAGCTTCCTCAGTCCTGGCAAGATATTAATGCAGGAAAATCTAATACAAAACTTTCTGACCCACAAGTATATGTGAAGATGGCACAACTTTTTCTTCACAAGATGTCTCGTGGCGATGTTGACTTATTCAATGAATCGGCAGATTTCCTAGATTGCAAGCCAGCTTTTTGTGAAATATTTGGTAAACTTGCTTGGAAAACGCTTGAGTTTTATGGAGAAGATTTTGACATTAATAAGTATCCAAATTTTGACTTAATTGAGAAAGAGCTTGATCGAGAACAAGAAGATTATGTTGAACGTAAGAAAATTATCGAAATTGGGAAAGACCTCTTTGAGGAATTCGGATATGACCTTCCAGCTTCTTTTTATCATGTACACCTAGCTCCGATCTCGAGGAAAGAAGTTTCTGAAGTTCGTCCATTAAGATTCAGTGAAGAGGACAGAAAAAATGCTCGTGCTTGGGATGCTTCTTTGCATGGACAAAAGGTGTTTCCCATCCAACTAATGGTGCAAAGCATCTCTTCTAAGCACGGATTTTTCCAAGAGCATGGTTGTGGATGTAACCACGCGATGGCGAGAGTTGGTGCTACTGATACATCTTTTAATTACCAGATTCGTCCCCAAATGCGGACTACCTGGATTAGGGATTTTATTTGGACTGTATGGTATGAGTACGCCTTCTATAAATTCGTGCCAGTGACCCGTTTCTTAGTTGGTTGAGAAATTTTAGTAATTACCATTTTTTAGAGAGAATAATTTGAGTATCTGAAGTCAAGTACTTATTCAGGTACTTTTTTATAAATTAGGATGTTCTAGATGATTAAATCTTCACCACCTCCTTACCCAAGCAATTATCAAATGCTTAAAAACCTCCTTGGAGAAGCATATAAAACTGTCAATCAGGGATTATGTGGTGATAGAGCGATCGCTTAAGCTGTTATGCATTAAAAATGCACAACAGCAAGGCAGAAGGCAGAAGGCAGGAGGCAGAAGCGAAGAGGATTTGAGTCATTAATCAGGCCATAATGAATATGTAAATTAAAAGCGCAACAGCTTACAGAAATACCGTTAAAAAAAGACTAGAAATATGCTCAACTTGTGAAAAATTTGATGCTCAAGCAAAGCGTTGTACTATATGTGGATGTTTGATGATGATAAAGGCTAATCTTGAAGCTTCTAACTGTCCAGATGGAAAATGGTAATATCATATTCTTCTTTGTCAATACTGATAATAAATTAATACTTAAAAATTAAGCTAATCTAGTACCAATGTCGGATGTCGGATCTAAATTAATTCTTTAATTTCAATGTATGGCAATCAAAACAATTATCTCTCATCCCAATTCCTTATTAAGGAAACCTTCGATCAAGGTAGAAAAATTTGATCAAGAGCTTCAAACTTTGGTTGATGACTTGGTAGATACAATGCTTGAACATAAGTCAATGGGATTAGCTGCTCCTCAGATTGGAGAGTTAAAAAGGGTTTTTGTTCTTAATCAAAAACGCATCTTTGGTGACAAGACACAAGAGATTAAACCTGAAGATATCTTGTGCATCATTAATCCTGTAATAACATACCAAAAGCCTGTTATTGATTCAGAAGAGGGATGCCTTAGCATTCAAGGGCAGCGTGGAGTTGTCAAGCGATTTAATCAAGTTACACTTTCAGCATTTGATCGAGAAAATCGTGCTTTTTCCCTCACTGCTGATGGGGTATTATCCATTGTCATTCAACACGAAATCGACCATCTCGATGGAATTCTCTTGATTGATAAACTCCTACCCTTGTGTTCTGATAAAACTTCCCTCTTCTAGCTTCAATCAGAACATAAATCTGGAATCGTAAAGAATTTAACCTCCTAGTATTTACGACTAAATTTTCATTAACTCACGTTGTTTCTGCAAACGGTTTTGCCACCTAAGTATTCTTGACCACCGCTCAAGAGGAGAACTTAACTTTTGAGAGAGAATCTGATTAAGAATTTGGGTAAAAATTCCTTCAACTTCGTCAAAAGTATCAAGAAGATTCTTGCCGTAAATAGAGGGCAGAAACGGAATTTTTCCAACTATTCTGGTAGAGTGTTCTTTCTCAAAAGCCTCCACTTCTGGGAATTGGTTAAGGCATTTATTTAAAACATACACCACTGGAATTCCTAACTCTTCGTCAATGGCGCGGATATCTTCTGAAATTGCCACAGAGTCGGGTGTCGCCTCAACCACTACAACAACCACATCGGCTCCTATAGGTAGACCAAATCGTCCTGCATCCTCTCCACCGCCGCAGTCGAGAACTACAATCCCATTTGTACACAGCGCCAACCAAGCTTTTAGCGGATTAAGTGTGGCATGAGAGCAACGGGTAGAGTAAAGTTCTTCCATCCGCAGTGCAGTAGTTCCTACCGACATCAACGCTAGCCCGTCACTGAGGGTTTTTACATATTTTTCGGTGAATGAGTCTACTGGATCAATAGAGAATTTTTTGACTTCATCGAATGAAGTACCGTAGAACTCGCGGTAAGTCTGCTCCCTCAAGAGTTCTTGAAACTCATAAAAGTCCTTCTCAGCTTGAGTGATGAGAGGAAGTTTCTGAAGTTCCTTTTCTCCATATCCAAGATAGTGAGAACAAAGGTAGCGCGAGAGCGATCTGTTCGGATCTGCATCTGCGACAATCAAAGATTCTCCTAGTCTTCTCAAAGATTGAATCAGACCGAGTGAGGTGAACGTCTTACCTGTCCCGCCTTTGCTCATCAGAGCAATGACAAGTTCGCCCAAAGCTAGTGCATTATCTTCAAAAACAGTTATTTCCATCAACTCTCAAAGTAGAAAAATTATGGACATGAAGATAATAATAATCATTTTGAAGGATTGGAGATGAAGATAATAATAATCATTATGAAAATTTATGAAATTTTAAGAAAGCTGCACTTCTCTCAACGAAAACCTACCGACGTGTGATATTACTCAAATGGAGTAACGTTAATGCCTATATTGATTGGGAGCATCCCAATTTTTAAAAAAGACAAGAAGGGAGAAAACTAATTAGCGATCATTTCTCGCGAATTAGTAGGGTGATTAATCCTGAGATTCATCTTCTTCTTGTTCAGATCCAGTAATGTCGAGCAAACAATCATCCAAAACACTAATTGCTTTTTTCAATTCATCAAAAATACTTCGTCTTAAAACAGACATGAAGGCATCTAAGTGGGCATCCGTACCAGCTTTTCCCAAATGCTTGTATTTACTCTTTTTCTCCGATGTGCGAGATTGAAAGTATGGTTGAGGCACTTGTAACTTGTAGTACCAATACCTCTTCGTATTTTGTCGTACTTGGTAGCGTGCAACCCAAGAGCCTTCTGGCGCAAGTTCTCCCTGCTTTAGTAATTGTTTCTGTTGTTTTTCTAGCACCTTAATTGCCGCTTTCACACGGTCGAAGCGAGCCAGTTTATCCTGTTCAATATCGTTTGATGTTGGTCGGGACATAAAAATAGGACACCAAATCTTATTCGCGATGGTAACTCGCGAAGATATAGGGATTTCTCTTTTTACCCGTAATATTTTATTTTTTTAAGATTTTGCAGCGAGTTGCCCATTCAAGTAGGCGCAGCGTAGGGATAGCATTTGTGGTAAATTTTCATACTTCCACTGCGCTCCTACAATTTGTAGCCTTTTATCGATTTGCTTTACCGCAGACTCTACAGCCCCAGAACCTATCGAGCTTAATTGCTCCGCTTGGAAGTACATATAGTTGACTATACGGTGTCGATGTTTTTCTAAATAGTGAGTAAAGTTAGTCACACCATTATACTTTCTGTTACACAGAGCTTTGAGTACACAGTCGGTTTGTCCATATCAAAGTAGCGTTTCAATTTTGTCCAAAAACTTTTTTGGAGCTTCGATTCTATAAAGATTTTCTTTCAAGTGATACCAATCAAGTATTTCCAGACGAATATTTTGATCAGCGATCGCTTCAAACAAGTTCCAGATTCCGTCATGACCATCTCCCAAGCAATAAAGAGTTTTACCAATGTTTTGAGTATTTATCCAATCAGTTAAAGAGATATTGTCTTGAAAAAAGGCTCCGTAATATATCCCCTGCAATCGTCCTGTTTTATACTCTTTCCAGTACGCGGACTGACCTTTTTTTTCTGAACGTAACCTAACTTTTCCACCATCAAGGCAAACTTCCGTTAGTTTCTGTTTAACGTTGGGTGGTGATAGGTCTACTTTTTTTACTTGGCGGTGATGTGTACTGTGACCAACTTCTATCCCAGTAAGAACTTTCAGGTCTTTTTCTGCATCTTGGAATGACTAGTTGGCTGCTAGTAACAAACAACACTTGGACAGCATGGGGCTGAGTCTTTGATACGGCTCAATTCCCAAACGCGATGCTTGGGTGGAAGTGATTAAAATTTTACCAACGCAACTTCTTATAGTTCTCTTATACCCTAGAGTTGTTCCCGTTTTTTCTCCGATAAAAAAAAGCTGATTTTTGGGCTGACGTGTTCCAGAACTTGGTCACGAACCGCTGTTTCGATACCTTCAAAGGTTTCGATTTTTTCGGGTGGCGTGTTTGTGTACAAAATTGAAGCAATCTCTTTGACGCAAGCGTCTAAACGTTGTTTTTCTTCTGGTGTCATTGTTTTAACAATCTTCCCAACTCCATAACTTCCACCATTCTGCCAGCAGTAGGAGTAAAAGTACAGCCCCATTTACTTCGCGAGATTGACTCGCGAAGTAAATTTCTCCCTTTTGTTTTTTTCAAAAATTGGGATGCTCCCTATTGATTAATGTACTCTGATTTAGATAAAATCAGACACTTAAGGGATCTAAATATTTGCTTTATAGATTAACTCTTAACAAGACAAAAAATCCAATCATAATAAACAACAACCCAATCATGCTATATAGAATAGTTGTAGCTTCATCACCAATCAAGTTTCTTACAAATCTAACGCTATGTTTGTCCCAATAAGCATTGGGCTTGTAATAAACTAAAGCGATGGTTATCAAGCCTGTCACTATTGCCCCTAAACCATAAAGATTTTGCATCTATAATTTTTAGCTTGATTTATAAGGCTTACAGATTAATTAGCGGATAAGTTTATTATTGAGTTACGTTTTTGGAGTAATATTACTTAGAATAAAAGTCAAAAATCTCCATCCTACTGTAAACAAAAACATCAAGAAATAACACGCTGTTTCTTTGCTCTAACCAACAAACCATGCTTGGGTGCAAATATCATCGCCGCGATAAATAACAAAGTTTGCAACACCACAATGCAACCCCCAGTCGCACCATCAATGTAATAGCTAATGTACGTCCCCATCACACTCGAAAATACCCCAGAAGCCATTGCAATGAGTATCATGTGGTCGAAGCGGTCAGTTAATAAATATGCCGTTGCACCCGGAGTTACTAACATAGCAACAACAAGAATAATACCCACTGTCTGAAGTCCAGCGACGGCAGTTAAGGAAAGTAATGATAGCAAAATATAGTAGAGCATTCCTGTATTTAAACCAATAGAACGCGCATGGGTGGGGTCAAAACAAAATAATAGTAGGTCTTTACGAAGGACTGCGATCACCACTAAAGTAATGATGCTAATAATCACCGTCTGGATAATATCTGGTTGAGAAATACCCAGAACATTGCCAAACAGGATGTGTGTCAAATCTATGCTGCTTGGTGTTTTAGAAATTAGCACCAATCCCAAAGCAAAGAACCCTGTAAACACCAGTCCAATCACTGTATCTTCCTTAATTCTTGTCTTTGCCTTGATGAAACCAATCGCAATCACTGAACCCACGCCAAATACAAACGCACCAACAGCAAAGGGTATTTTCAAAATATAAGCAATCACCACCCCAGGCATAACCGCGTGAGAAACTGCATCCCCCATCAATGCCCAACCTTTGAGTGTCATGTAACAAGATAGGACTGAACAGACCATACCAACTAAGGCACTGACGAGAATTGCCTTGACCATGAATTCATTTTCCAAGGGAGCGATAAACCACTGTAGCAATTGCATTACACTTCCTCCAGGTTTTCACGACTTATCTGGCTTTTACTAAACGGTAAATCACTCAGAGAACCGCCAAAGGTGCGAGAAAGATTCTCCTGTGTGAAAACTTCATTGGTATCGCCGTAGGCTAGAATAGTGCGATTGATCAGGACTACTTGGTCACAGAAGGTAGTGATTGATGCTAAGTCATGGGTAGAAACCAAAATTGTGTTACCCGTATCTCGTAATTCCAGTAACAGGTCAATCATGGCTTTTTCTGTTTTGATATCTACCCCTGTGAATGGTTCATCTAACAGTAGAACTGTTCCTTGTTGCGCCAAAGCACGAGCAAAAAAGGCACGTTTCTTTTGTCCACCAGAAAGTTCCCCAATTTGGCGATCGCGCATTGACCACATCTCTACCCTTTCCAAACTCTCCCGAACAACCTGTTTATCCGTTACTCCAGGAATTCTCAATATATTCATGTACCCATAGCGTCCCATCATCACCACATTGCGGACACTCACCGGGAAATTCCAGTCCACTTCTTCTGACTGTGGTACATACGCCACTAGGTTATTTTTTTGTACCATTCTGATCGGCAAGCCGTTAATTAGTACCCTCCCCGTTATCGGCTTCACAAATCCCATAATTGCCTTAAATAAGGTTGATTTCCCGCTACCATTCATCCCCACCAACCCACAAATTGAACCGGCTTTGAGTTGTAAAGAAGCACTATGCAAAGCCACTTTACCGTGGTAAGAGACTGTTACATTTTCAACATCAATACTGATTGAGTCCATAATTTTTTGTCAGTTGTCATTTGTCAAGAGTTAAGGGTTATTAATTATTTCTCCCTTGTCCTCCTCATCTCCTCTACTCCCCCTAATTCCCCTGCAAACCTTTAATCAACGTATTCACGTTATATTCAAGCAACTTGAGATAAGTCGATGCTGGCCCATCTGATGGAGAGAGGGAATCTACATAGAACACTCCACCAAATTTTGCGCCTGTAGCATTAGCAACTTCCTTTTGCGCTTCATCGCTTACCGTACTTTCACAGAAGATTGTGGGTATTTTATTTGCCCGAACAGTATTAATCACCTTTTCTACCTGCTTAGGAGTGGCTTGTTGTTCTGAATTCACTGCCCACAGATAAACTTCTTTCAAACCATAATCACGGGTGATGTAAGAAAACGCCCCTTCACAACTGACCATGTAGCGTTTATCTAGAGGAACCACTGACACCTCTTTTCGCAGGTTTTGGTCAATTGCCTTAATCTTCTGACTGTATGCTTGAGCATTAGCATTGTAAGTGTCTGCATTTGCTGGGTCTAAATCTACCAATGCTTTGCGTATATTTTCTACATAAATCAAAGCATTTTGTGGTGACATCCACGCATGGGGATTCGGTTTACCTTTGTAAGCATCCTCTGCAATTTCTACAGGTTTTATTCCATCGCTCAGAGTAATATGGGGAACCTTGGGAACGCTATTATAAAATTTCTCTGCCCAGCGTTCCAAATTCAGACCATTATCCAAGATAAGGTCAGCTGATTTTGCCCTAACTAAATCGCTAGGGGTGGGTTCGTAACCATGAATCTCTGAACCCGGCTTGATAATTGATTCGACAATCGCCTTGTCAACCGCTACATTTCGCGCCATATCTGCAATGACAGTGAAAGTTGTGAGGATTACCTTTTTGTCTTGTTTTGCTGGATTCACAGCATTGGTTGCTTCTGGCGTAGCAGTTATTTGGGACTGTTGATCAGCCGACTTAGGGCTGCATCCACTCAGCCAAAATCCTAATAGTAACCCAGATGCAACAATCAACGAGGGTACATGCTGCGGCAGTCGTGGATTGTTGAAATTTATTTTCATTTATATCTATTTCATAATTTTCTCATTTTTAAATGACTCTACCATAGAGCGAGCAAAAATGAAACAAAAATGAAAAAGTAGCCATACATCATGTTTTGGTTTTAATTCCAGCAAATCAAGAAAATTCAAGGTTTATCCATAGATATTTTTTAAGACAAATATGAAGTTATGTAAAAATGAGATAAAAATGAAAATAAAATGAGATAAAAATGAGAATAATCTTGTAAAAGAAATTAATAATAGGAGTCTTATAGATGAACGAAATCATTCAACAGACTCGTGAACTAGCGATATTCAAGCGCTGGGAATACTTTTGTAACTGGATTACCAGCGTAGAGAATCGAATTTACATCGGCTGGTTTGGTGTGCTGATGATTCCTACTCTCTTGGCAGCTGCTATTTGTTTCATCCTTGCCTTTACCGTCGCACCTCCTGTAGATATGGATGGAATTCGGGAGCCAATTGCAGGCTCAATCTTAGGTGGTAACAATATCATCACAGCTGCTGTGATACCTACCTCTGCTGCGGTTGGACTGCATTTTTATCCAGTTTGGGAAGCGGGGAATATTGAGGAATGGCTTTATAACGGTGGTTCTTACCAGTTAATTGTGTTGCATTTTCTCATCGGTGTTTGGTGTTATCTAGGGCGGATGTGGGAATTAAGTTATCGGCTAGGAATGCGTCCTTGGGTCTGTGTTGCTTTTTCTGCTCCTGCTGCGGCTGCAACTGCCATTTTTCTCATTTATCCCATTGGTCAAGGTAGCTTTTCTGAGGGAATGCCTTTAGGAATTACTGGTACTTTCCACTTTATGCTTGCTTTTCAAGCTGAACACAATATCCTGATGCATCCTTTTCATATGTTGGGTGTTGCTGGTGTTTTTGGTGGTTCTTTGCTAAGTGCGTTGCACGGTTCTCTTGTGACATCAAGTTTGATACGCCAGACAAGCGAAGTTGAATCTGCCAACGCTGGATATAAGTTTGGTCAAGAAACAGAAACTTACAACTTATTTGCCAGTCATGCCGCTTTCTTGGGACGTTTAACCTTTCGTAGCTTGGCTGTGAATAGTAAGCGTGATGTCCATATTTACTTGACACTGCTACCAACTATTGGAATTTGGTTTACAGCATTAGGTGTAAGTACAATGGCGTTTAACTTGAATGGATTCAATTTCAATCAATCAGTTTTAGATAGAGTTGGTCATGTTATTCCTACGAATGCAGATTTAATCAATCGTGCTAATTTGGGAATTCAGGCAATGCATTCACCAAATGCTCATAATTTTCCTCTGTTATTAGCGGGTGTTGATGCAACAATAGAGTGACTAAGAGTTTGTTTGCAACTGTGAGTAGTGATAGTTAAGTTTTACCTTTCCATCTCCCATCAGCCTACTTTTTTGGGGCGAAGGTCTACCCTTTCCATTGTTCGGTTCCAACAATGTCCATGCCCTTTTTTCTAAACATACAGGTAGTGTGGCTAGAGTAGAAGCAATGCTACGACAGTTAGGAGTGTGAGCTTAATTCAACTGGTATTCGATTAGTTTCATCCTCATTCAGAGATTGAGGAACTTCCAACTGGCAAGGCGCACACAAGCCAAAAAACTCCAGCGTGTGATAGTAAACCTTAAACGACA
>NZ_JCACKS010000038.1:0-16769 GCF_059505505.1 Pelatocladus sp.
TTCTGAGTTGTAAATCAAGTTTCTGAGTTGTAAATCAAGTTTCTGAGTTGTAAATCAAGTTTCTGAGTTGTAAATTAAGTTTCTGAGTTGTAAATCAAGTTTCTGAGTTGTAAATCAAGTTTCCACATAAAAGGTCACGTTTCCACTATGACCCAAAAACCGAAGTTCTCCCTGTACAGCATATTGATTGAGGGCAGCTTCCGCAATATGTTCGTAAGCGTTAATCTCTATCATTCTTGATATTTTCCCTACTAGGAGCATAAATCTTGTAGTAAAGCAAAGGTCTTTCGTTAACTATGGCTCTTTTTGTCCGAGACATACCTATTGTCTCCAAGACGCGAATTGAGCGATCGTTTGGCTCATCAACATCTGCAACTATATATTTAATACCCAAGTTGGCAAATGCATAATCAAGCACAGCTAAAGTAGCTTCGGTTGCGTAGCCACGTCCCCACAACTGGGGTCGGACACCAAAAATTAAACTAGGTAATTCTTCAGTCTGGAGTAAACCTGCAAACCCGGCTATCTGGTCGCTGTGATTGTCAAAAAATAACCAAATTCCGTAACCGTGATTGCTGAAGCTAGCAATACTGGCTTCAATAAAGGTTTGGGCTTCTTCACAGGAAATTTGGCGGTCATCGAAGAGAAATCGCCGAATATCTGCTTCACACCATAAATTGTGTAGAGAGTCAAGATCCTCAAGTTGACATGGTCTTAGGTGTAGGCGATCGCTATGTAGCAAGTTCATGAAAATTGCAGATGATAACTAGATTCATCCGGTTGCCAAGCTGTTCGTGTCAAAGCATAATACACTACATCTAAATTATAGAAATGAGCATCTTTTTCATACTTTAATCCGGCTTTTTCCATCACACGCCGGGAAGCAGTATGTTCTGGTGCTGTTATGGCAACAATTTTATCTAATTTGACCTCTTCAAAACCATACCTCAAACTGGCTTTTGTTGCTTCTGTGGCGATACCTTGATACCAGTAAGCTTGATCCAAACGATAAAGAACTTCTACTTCGGGACTGTTTGGTAAAAAATTTAATCCGCAATGACCAATCAATTTATTTGTAGCTTTGTCTACTACAGCCCAAACTCCAAAGCCGTGTAGTTTCCAATGCTGAATAAAAAATTCTAAAATCTGTTGTGTGACATCTTTGACTTGATCTTTAGGAATAGGCCCTCTGGGGGAATATTTCATTACTTCTGGATTGCTCAAAATTACCGCTATTTCATCGATATCATCAAGAGTGTAGGGTCGGAGGTGCAATCGCGTGGTTTCAATCTTTAGCATGGTGATGAGTAGGAACGCGAACACTATATTAAAAAAATTTGCTTATAGTATTGTAAAAATTAATATAATTTTCCTATTATGAGCATCTCTATACCTCGAAAGAAATCTCACTCAGAATACCGTCAACGTGAAAACGACTGGCGGTTATTTTTGCGATTAGCACCCTATGGTCGTCGGCATGTGCGATCGCTTGCATTATCAATAGTATTACTTGTACCAGTAGCTTTGGCTAATGCTGTCCAACCATTATTGATTGGACAGATTATTTCTCTGATTCGTAAAGAACCGAGTACCTATGAATTTCTACGCAATCTTCCCTTTTGGTCGGCTTTACACCTTTTGGAAGGAGTGTTCGTCGTCACGGTAATTATTCGACTGATATTTACAGGTTTTCAAGGTTATTTAGTACAGAAGGTAGGGCAACAAATCACTGCTGATATTCGCCAAGATTTATTTCATCATGTTACTTCTTTAGCAGTGCGCTTTTTTGATCGCACACCTGTAGGCAAATTAATCACTAGACTGACCAGCGATGTGGAAGTGTTAGGAGATGTGTTTGCGACTGGGGCAATTGGCATTGTATCTGATTTGTTTTCCATGCTGGTGATTCTCGGTTTTATGTTTTCGCTCCAGTGGAAACTCGCTTTGATGCTGCTGTTGATGTTGATACCTGTATCAGCTTTAATCATTTATTTTCAACAACAGTACCGCAAAGCTAATTACAAATCTAGAGAAGAACTTTCAATATTAAATTCCCAACTACAAGAAAATATTGTTGGTATTAATGTTGTGCAACTCTTCCGCCGAGAAAAATTTAATGCTGAGTTGTTTCGCAAAAGCAATAAACGTTATGTCAAAGAAGTAGATAAAACTATCTTTCATGACACGGCTGTATCTGCAACATTAGAATGGATTTCCTTGGTGGCGATCGCAGCTGTTTTGTGGACTGGTGGTTATTTTCTTTTGCAAAAAAACTTGACTTTTGGAATTTTATCTTCTTTTGTATTGTATGCTGAAAAATTATTTCAGCCTCTACAACAATTTGCCGAAAAGTTTACGGTCATCCAATCAGGTTTCACTGCCATCGAACGTGTTTCTGATATTTTAGATGAACCCATAGAAATCCGCGATCGCGCTAATCCCAGAGTATCAGTTTTGGATGTTCAATTTGGATATATTGACGAAATAGTCGATCATCTCGACTCTGAAACCGAAAATCCCAAACCACAATTAGGAGAAATCAAATTTGAACATGTTTGGTTTGGTTATAAAGAAGATGATTACGTGATTAAAGATTTAAATTTCACAATTCATCCTGGCGAGAAAATCGCCTTAGTCGGCCCCACTGGTGCTGGTAAAACTACTATCATCCGTCTTTTGTGTCGTCTCTACGAACCCAGCCAAGGACGCATTTTAGTTGATGGTATAGATATCAGAGAATTACTCCAAGCCGAACTACGCCGCTACATGGCAGTTATTTTACAAGAAGGTTTTTTATTTGCTGGCGATGTAAAAAGCAATATCACCTTGGCTGATGGTTATTCCTTTGAGGAAGTACGACAAGCAGCAGAGAAAACCAACATTGCCCAATTTATCGAAGAACTTCCCCAAGGGTATGATACTCAATTGCGAGAGAGAGGTACAAACCTTTCTAGCGGTCAAAAGCAACTATTAGCCTTCGCCCGTGCAGCTATTCGCAACCCCCAAATTCTAGTCTTGGATGAAGCCACTGCTAGCCTAGATGTAGGAACAGAAGCATTAATTCAACAAGCTTTAAACCAGCTATTGATCGGACGAACTGCAATTGTGATCGCTCACCGCCTATCCACAATTCGCAACGTAGATCGGATTTTTGTACTCAAACGCGGAGAATTAATCGAACAGGGAAATCACGAACAGTTAATACAATTAGGAGGACTTTATGCTACCTTACACAACTTACAAATGTTAGGAACTTAATTGTAGTGTAAGCAGGGTGGTTTCATACGAAAAAAGAAAAATATGGAAGTCTGTATTTATCGTTTTGAAGCATAGATTTTTACCCCTCTCCAAACCTCTCCCCTTATTAAGACTGCGGTGTACACAGAAGTCTTATAAAGTTGCCTAGTAGCGTTTTGATCCCCCCTAACCCCCCTTAAAAAAGGGGGAACTAGAATCAAAGTCCCCCTTTTTTAAGGGGGATTTAGGGGGATCAGAGGATTTATGTGTACACCGCAGCCTTAATAAGGGGAGAGGCTTTAAAAGAAGATTTTAATTTTTCTCTGCTTGTATGAAACCACCCTGATTACCCCTTATCCCCTCCAGGGGACCCCTACCTTCCCCAATCCCCAATCCCCGATCCTATGCTTGACCTGACGAAACTGACACGACAAATGCAGGGTTTGAGTCAGCATCTTACACAAGAAGCTGCTGCTAGTCGCCAACGTTTAGAATTAGCTCAACAACATTTTCTCAAAGCTTGCGATCGCCAAGAAGAGTTTGTACAGAAACAGGAAAAATGGCGCGATCGCATTCCGTTTATGAATGCTACTCCTGTTGAACCACTCAACAGTTGTATTGAAATCCCTGTTCCGCCAAAAGTTCATACTGTGATCGCTACTGATGGTTCCCAAATTAGCCCTAACCATCATGAAATAGCCTACTGCTATCTGCTCAATATTGGCAGAGTTGTTTTACATTACGGTCAAAATAAACACCCAATTCTAGATAGTTTGCCGGAGATATTTTATCGCCCAGAGGATTTATATATTTCGCGTCAATGGGGAATTAAAACTGAAGAATGGATGAGTTTTTGCCGTACTGCTAGCGAAGCAACAGTCTTAGCAGAATTAGCGCGTAGTGTAGTAGAAGAGCTTAGAGCAAAGAACAATACCAATCCCCAATCGCCAAAAATCCCCACCCTCGCCATGGTGGATGGTTCGTTAATCTACTGGTTTTTAGAACAATTACCTTTTGATGCACGCGATCATATCTTACCTCCAATTCTGCAAGCTTGGCGGCAAATGCGAGATGCTCAAATTCCTCTAATGGGTTATCTGAGTGCATCTCGCAGCATTGAAGCAATGAACTTTTTGCGACTTGTGGCTTGTCCCCATCCTGTGCCTGATTGTATGAGTTTTTGCCCAAATCAAATGGAAAAAGTTGCTTGTAAATTGTTTGAGTCACTACGCGATACAACAGTTTGGACAACGCAACTCAAACCAGGACAACGCGGACCTTTGTGGCGCAGTAATGCTCGTATTCTAGACTTATACGAAGATTTGCAAATTTATTTTTGTTATGTCCATGTAGGAGCCGAAATCGCTCGGATAGAAATACCTGTGTGGGTAGTTGAAAATACATCTTTATTTGATGAAGCACTGGGATTAATGTTGGCACAAGTGCAAAAAGGATATGGCTACCCTGTAGCAATAGCTGAAGCACACAATCAAGCAGTAGTACGTGGTGGAGATAAAGCACGTTTCTTTGCTTTGTTAGAACGACAAATGATTAAAGCTGGTATAAGAAATGTGGGAACTTCTTATAAAGAAGCAAGGAAAAGGGGGAGTATTGCCTAACTCAAAATACAGCCAAAATAAAATATTACAATCCAAAATCTATAGACGCTTCTGCGGCTACCTTTGGAAGCCACTTCGTGTCTACCCGCAGGGTAATCCAAAATCCAAAATTCAAAATGGTATGACCTATGCAAAATCTAGGTACATCACAAATAACAGGGCTAAACTTAGAATTGTTTCATGTTCAAACTAGTAGATCATTCGCAATACCAACACCTCCGGCTGTAATTCGTATTGGTAAACCGAATGAAAAAATCAATCCAGATATAGATGTTACTTTTTTACCAGACGCTAATGTAGTTTCTCGCCTACACGCAGAAATTCATATAGAAGGTAATAGCTACTATATTGAGGATTTAGGAAGCTCTAACGGCACATATCTTAATAATACAAAGTTAGAGCCACAAACTCGCTATTCCCTCAATTTAGGAGATAAAATTAACCTGGCTCAAGGGGAAAAAATTACTTTTATATTTCAAAATCAACAACCAAATCAAACAAATAATATTTCTATTTCCAATCCCACAGCGTTTCAGCCCCAGAATACTAACATAAGTCAAAAAAACAAGGTTGATCGAACTAGCAAAGTCTTAGGTGCATCCCTCATTATTGCTGGAATTGTAATTTTAGCTTCTAGTACTCAAATTGGAATTTTCGTAAGGCTTCCCGGTGTATTGCTGTGCGTCGCAGGAGTTGGCATACTACTTTGGGGACGCTTTAATCCGATTTTTGGATTGCTTTTGATCTTGGGTGGAATAGGAGTTATTGTGTTTACTGGTGGTGTTTTCGCTTCAGTGAATTTTTTGGCTTTTCTAGTAGCATCTGCTTTATTAGCTGTGGGATATTTACTTTTTAGTACTGGAAAAGTAGGGAAGTACAATTTACAAACCCTCAAAGGCTTGATCAAGCAAAAACGTCAATAAAGCAGTTAATCGCCCTCCTTTCCTTATCCCCTGTTTCTGGGAGCATCCCAATTTTTTTAATATATCGCGCTTGGGTTTAAACCCAAAAAGCTCAGAATCGTCAAAGACTAAGCAAACAGATCCCAAATTATCTATTCCTTAGCATTATTCAGAAGCCGGAGGTACAACAGGTGCAGATTGTTGTTTGAAACGACGTAGTGATTGTCTCAACTGAGTCTGATTACCAGATGATCCCGATGATGTATTTATCTGTCTGCGACGACGCGTAGATTGTGCTGCTGGGGTGGGATTATTAGGTGCAACTTGCTGTTGTCGCTGTCTAGGTTTTGGGGTAGTTTGGTTTATACTCTGTGAAGGAGTTTGCACACGCTGACGGCGTAAGCGACGAGTAGGTGTTGCTGTTTGGTTTGATGTTGTTTGGTTTGAATTTGTTTGATTTGAAGAAGATGGTGTAGATGTATTCTGTTGTTTTCTAGTTCTGACTTCTGGGGGAACATCAACAATAGTTCCTGAAGTCAACCGTCTTCTACGTCGTGATGTTTGTTGTGGTGTGCTGGCGGAATTAGAAGTTGCTTGTTGATTTGTTTGTTGTTCTTCTCTTTGTCTTTGACGTTTTTTGACATTACGGTAACGACGCGAACCTTGTAGGGCGTATTCAGTGGCGATCGCTACTCCTTGTCTACCACTGTCTGAAGGTTTTAATTTCCAGTTACGGGCTTGGTTGAGATGTGCTTCATCTAGTTTGCGATTTCCACTGGATTTAATAATCCGCACATTTGTAACATTACCTTTTTTATCAGTATCAACAGCTACTTCAACTCGTCCTTCTATACCTCTACGTCTGGCATCTTCAGGGTATTTGGAATTACACTCACGGCAAGCCGCACGACCATTTCCTGAACTTGTTTGCAGCTTGGGAGGAGTTGGTGCTGTGGCTACATTTTCCCGTTGGCTTTGTTGCGAACCAGTTCCCGTATTTGTTGGATTTCCGGAAGTGTTTCCCGTTCTAGTGCTTGTCGCAGTACCTGTACTGGTTGGATTTCCAGAGGTATTTCCTGTTCTAGTATTTGTTGTAGTACCTGTACTTGTTGCAACAGAAGAGTTTTCAATATTGTTGCTAGTTAAAACTCTATTTTCTTGACTGTTTCTAGAGTCTCTTACTCCGCTTAAAAGCTGTCGCAAATTTTCATTGCTTGGCTTTGTATTATTCTGCACTGGTGCTGGTGCGGGTGAAGTAGTAGTTGCAATGGTAGGATTCGGTCGCGAATTTGGTGTATTCTCTGGTTGCTGGACAACAGGCTTTTGAGCTTCGGTAGTAACTGTTGGCTGTGTAGCAAGAGGTTTTGGTTGTTCTTTAACAGGTTCAACAGGTGTAGGTTGTGGTATCGGTTGTTTCTCAACTTTTACCAATGGTTGAGGGGGTTTTGGTACAGGTAGGATTTCGGTATTATTGGTAGAGTCAGTAGTCGCTTTTGCACTCAGAACACTAGTGTTGTCTATAGATTTTTCTATGGGTTTGTCTTTGGCAGTTTCTTTTTTGGTTTCTTCTGGTGGTTTTGGCGTTTCCAGGGTTGCAGGTTCAACAATTGTAAATTCTATTGGTTCTTCTTCAGAAGGCAGTTTGTTGAAAAGATTGCCAATGCCAGAAGCTAATATCCCAATATGCAACGTTAGCGAGCCAATCAAGCTAAAGGCCAAAAGAGACTTTAGAGCTTTGGCTTCTTTTTCTCGCTGCTGTACTGCAATGCTGGAAAAGCTCATAATATTGCAATTAATTACTACCTAAGTAGTTAGGTTAGAATGCTTAGAAGCAAAAGTCAAGCAATAATATGAGGAAATTTTTAGTTAACTCTTCATGGAAGATGACGATACGTAAAACTTCATTTAGCAAGCTTTTGAGTCTACAAGAGCGTTGCAGTTATAATCAATTTTTATCTCAAGAAGAGCTAATTAAGTTTGATAGGGAGTTTTTACTCATTGGAAAGACTATTGATAAGTTATATCATTTACTGCTAGTCTAACTGTGATATTATTCATCTTTCAAGAAAGTATTACATGGTAATTAATCAGTTATTTTCGACAGGTGGCGTGGTTATGTGGCCCCTGCTTGCATTTAGTGTGGTGGCGATCGCATTGATTATTGAACGGGTGCTTTTCTGGTATCGCATCAACACTCGTCAAAATAAAGTAGTACGAGAAGTATTAAATCTCTATCGTGTAGAGAACGTTGTTAGTGCAATAGATAAACTGAAAAAAAATGCCGACTTACCCATCGCGCGGATTTTTCTCTCGGCGTTGCAATTAGAAGAACCCACACCGGAAGAATTCCGTCTGGCTTTAGAAAGTGAAGCTCAAGCAGAAATTCCTGTCCTCAAGCGTTTCCAAAACATTTTCGAGACAATCATCGGTCTTGCACCACTGTTGGGTTTGCTGGGAACTGTATTGGGATTGATTGTCTCGTTTGCAGCACTGGATATTGGTGATGTGGGAGGTACAAAAACCGCAGGTGTCACCGCAGGTATTAGTGAAGCGCTTGTGTCTACAGCATCAGGATTGGTTGTAGCTATCTTTACATTACTTTTCGCTAATACGTTCCGAGGTCTGTACCAGCGTCAAATAGCTTCGATTCAAGAATACGGTGGACAATTAGAATTACTGTATCGTCGTCGTTACGAGAGAGGAGGAAGAAGTTATGCGCCCACTAGATGAACCAGATTTACCACCGCAGATTAATATCGTACCGATGATAGATGTGATTTTTGCAATTTTGACATTTTTTATTATGTCAACATTGTATTTAACTCGTTCGGAGGGTTTACCAGTCAGTTTACCCAAGGCAGCAACAGCCAAGCAACAGCAAATTCCGACTAAAAT
The DNA here is from genome assembly GCF_059505505.1 of Pelatocladus sp. Taxonomy (NCBI): domain Bacteria; kingdom Bacillati; phylum Cyanobacteriota; class Cyanophyceae; order Nostocales; family Hapalosiphonaceae; genus Pelatocladus; species Pelatocladus sp. Next base: position 8,654 of record NZ_JCACKS010000038.1, read on the forward strand.
TACTGTGACGCTAGATAAAGATGGACAAGTCAGCTTGAACCGTAAACCCACTACCGTTGATGCATTAGAAGGACAAGTACGTACTTTGGTGGGTTCTAATCCAGAAGCTTTGGTAATTATTAGTGCTGATGAAAAAGTTGGTCACGGTCAAGTTGTGACGGTAATGGATAAGGTACGACAAGTTAAGGGAGCTAAGTTGGCTATTGCGACTCAAAAACCATAGTAGTGGTTTGGGTTACATTAGACTTATGGTGGGAAAGATCAAAAATGGATGACACGTTTGGTAGTCCTCAAGAATGGCTGACTGTATTTGCCTATGTGGGATTTACAGTCTTTATTCTTTGGCGTGTTTTGGTGACACAGAAAAAATGAGACATGTGATTATGTGAGGCGATCGCACTCTAGCTAACGCTGCCATGATAACCAACTAGAGACGATTTTCTTAACTAAAGGAGTCAAACGGGTACGATTGTAAGCATCGGCGGCTTTGCGGATAGCTTCTGCTTGGGTAGGATAGGGATGAATTGTTTTGGCGATCGCTCCCATTCCCAAATTATTGGTCATTGCTAAGGTAATCTCGTTGATCATCTCTCCAGCATGACGAGCCACAATGGTTGCACCTAATATTTTATCAGTGCCTTTTTTGACGTGAAATTTGACAAACCCTTCTGCTTCACCGTCGATAATTGCTCGGTCTACTTCATTTAATGTGATGTAGTAATTGTCAATTTCTATACCCTTTTCTTTTGCTTGTTCAGGATACATACCAACATGGGCAACCTCTGGATCAGTATAGGTACACCAAGGCATGATCAGCGAACTCAGTTTTTTGCGTCCCACTCCCAAGACTGAAAATAGCGCATTTTGAACCACCATTCTTGCTGCTGCATCAGCAGCGTGGGTAAATTTCCATGCCATACAAACATCTCCCACCGCATATATACGGGGGTTAGTTGTTTGCAGGTAATCGTTGATCATGACTCCCTTATTTGTGTCATATTGGACACCTACAGAGTTCAAGTTTAAATCTTCCACGTTAGGCGATCGCCCGACTCCTACGAGAATTTCATCTACATGCACCTGTTTGTCTTTCTGGTTGGCTTCATAGTGGATAACTTTATCTGTGTCTTGGCGTTCAACTTTGTAAATATTCGCCCCTAAAACTAACTGAATACCTTCTCTGACAAAAGTTTTTTGGATAATTGTTGCTGCATCTGCATCTTCGCGCCCCAACAACTGCGAACCTTTTTGCAGCACAATAACTTCTGAGCCTAAACGACGGAAAGTTTGAGCTAATTCGCAACCAATATAACCTCCGCCAATGACAGCAAGACGATTTGGTCTGCATGTCAGAGAAAATACGTTTTCGTTAGTTAAATATTGAACTTCTTCTAAGCCTGCAATTGATAATTTTTTAGGACTAGAACCAGTGGCAATAACTGCTTTTTTAAATCGTAAAGTTTTATTTGCTACTTCTACAGTATCACGACCGGAAAAATATGCATTGCCAAAAAATACATCTACTCCAAATTCTTGCTGAAACCGCTTGGCGGAATCGTGAGGACTAATAGCTGTACGAATTCGCCGCAATCGTTCCATCACGGCTGGGAAATCAATGTCAATGTAGTGGAAAGTATCAATACCAAATTTTCCAGCATGTTTGATGTCTGCAACTAAGCGCGCCGAACGAATCATGGTTTTCGACGGTACGCAACCAACATTGGTACAGTCTCCACCCATCAGGCGCTTTTCTACCAAAGCTACCTTTGCACCTAACAAAGCAGCACCCGCAGCTGTCACTAATCCAGCAGTACCCGCACCAATTACCACCAAGTTGTAACAAGGTGCGGGTTCAGGGTTACTCCAATCTGGCGGGTGGAGGTTTTCGATCAACTCCTGATTATAGCGATCCATAGGTGGAACACTTATGGGTTGATCTGTAGGTGGAAATACTGCTTGGCTCATGACTGGCCACTTAATAAGTAATATTGTTTATCCTAAAACTCTAGTGATTATTTTTCATCTAGCTAACGACGGTTTTGCTGTATCTCGTTTAACTTTGTTCTAATTGTCTCTACGCGGTTGCGATTCACACCCAAATCGCTTTGACCCAGTCGTGAAGCTGAACGAACATGGATAATATTGTCATTACGGTCTAAATAGAATTCAACGTCATCTACGAATCCCATCAAGGCACTTTTAAACTCAGCATACAAATAATCATCACTTTCGTTGATGATAGTTGTTCTTGGGAGGGACTGAATGATACTTTTGATATCTGCTAGTGCTTGTTCTGGACTGGAAGTATAAGTTAATGGCGCTATCTTGTGAACTGCGTCTGTACTCTGGCTACAAACACAATTTGGGCTATTTGGACAAGGTGCTAATGTGCGATCGCGAACACCTAAGTTTGATGGTCGTTTACCTGCAAAAATCATTGTTAATCCTAATAATTAAATTAAATAAATACATTAGTTAGTATTTTACTTGCAAATGCACCTTGTTTAAACTTTTAGTTTCGTAGCACAAATCCTCTTTATACGACTCAAATCAATCAAACATTCTGCTAATCGTATAAAGAAGTCAGATCCCCGAATTCGTAAAAGTTGTTGGGGATCTTGTTGTTCACGAATGATTTAGAATTGCTATATCTAATCGCTAATGGGAGCATCTCAATTTTTTCAATATACCGCTAAAGATCTCATTTTTTAGCTAATAGCACAAGTAGAAATCAAGTAGTCTGCTGAAGCAGACTTGAGTTATGAAACTGCGATTGAAATTGCAGGCGGATTTTTTTAACCTTTGAGATGCTCCAATTGAATCAGTTTACATGGCAATATTCACTATCAACCAGTAAAGAACAAGCACGAGAACAACACTGATCCATAAAATGGCTTTGTTTTGAAATAAGTTGATTAGACGGTTCATAAGCAGTGATTTCGAGAATTAATGAATTGATGAATTGATGATCAATGTCTGATCGACAAACAGATAAATCAGACTTTTATATGCTTTGATGACGAATTAAGAATGACTCTAAAACAGAGATAAAAACTTTCATCTATCTTGCTTTTAGTAATTTATTACAGGGCAGAATTAGGAATTGAAGCTATAAACTCCTCACTTTAATAATTCTAAATACACACAAGCATTCGTCAAAATCAAATTTACTTTGATTTAATAGAGCGAAGGGAATTTACATTTTGATCTGGTATTAATTTTATTCTAGCTATTTCAACAGAATTTTGCAGCACCAACAAAAGGAAAACATAGAAACTCAGATGCTACCTCTAACTACAACCTCATACCAATTAATACCAACTTGAAACAAGAATGCAATACACAAATAAAACTTCTCCTCCTTACCTACGGGTTCGAGGAGCTAATACATGGCTGGAGGTTCCACGCTAGGTAATTTCTGCCTTTTAGATGAGTTTAATTATTCTGTTGTCACTCTTACGAGAGATGACAAATTAATTGATGAATAACTTAGGCTGTAAATAACTTCTTTTTCATACCTGAAAGCAAATATATCCTCACTAAGGGTAGACAAAATTTTACTTTATAGAAATATAAACTTTGTATTAATCCCTGGCTCGACTAGTGTTTAAAATAGGCTCTCAAATTCAATGAGTTGCTTTAAAACACATATTAGAAACAATGTAGCCGCTTTTTAATTGTGATCTTTCTTTTCAGGAGTCTATTATGCGAATCGCTCAGGTTGCTCCACTGTGGGAAAGAGTACCACCTCCAGGTTACGGTGGAACTGAGTTAGTAGTGGGTTTATTAACCGATGAGTTAGTCAGACGTGGACACGAAGTCACACTATTTGCATCGGGAGATTCTCTCACTTTAGCAAAGCTAGTATCAGTTCATCCTCGTGCTTTACGACTTGATAAAAGTATCAAAGAGTATGGCGTCTATGAGATGTTGGAATTGAGTCGAGTGTATGAGTCAGCAGATGAGTTTGATATCATTCACTCTCATATGGGTTGTAATGCATTACCCTACGTTAATTTAGTCAAGACACCTACTGTACATACGTTGCATGGGATTTTTACACCTGACAACGAAAAATTATTTGTACATGCTAAAAATCAACCCTACGTGAGTATTTCTAATTCACAGCGTGAACCGAGGTTAGGGTTGAATTATGCAGCAACAGTTTATAACGGAATTGATGTCAGCAGCCATCAATTTCATGCTCAACCAGAAGAATCACCCTACTTGGCATTTTTGGGTAGGATATCACCAGAAAAAGGAACGCACATAGCAATACAAATTGCTAAAGAAGCTGGTTGGCGTTTAAAAATGGCAGGCAAAATAGATGTAGTTGATCAAGAATATTTTGAAAAAGAAGTTAAACCTCTCATTGATGGTAAGCAAATAGAATACTTGGGTGAAGCAAATCATGTTCAGAAAAATGCTCTGATGGGTGGTGCGGTAGCAACTTTATTTACTATTACTTGGCGAGAACCATTTGGTTTAGTAATGGTAGAATCAATGGCAGCAGGAACACCCGTGATTGCGATGAATATGGGTTCAGTTCCAGAAGTAGTTGTTCACGGGAAAACTGGTTTTCTCTGTAATAGTATTGCAGAATGCGTCGATGCTGTGAGGAAGCTGGAACAGCTTGATCGCTATGGGTGTCGTGAGCATGTCGAGAATAATTTCAGCGTACAAAAAATGGTGGATGGCTATGAAGCTGTTTATCAAGAAATTGTTGGACAACGACTTGCTCAAAACGCAAAACTTATGCACTTAGATGACTTCAAACATAAGCCGCAATTTAGTGCATTAAGTCGTTTTGCTCAGTTGCGTTCAAAAATGTAAATAAGCAGCAAAACATAAAAGGTTAGATTTTTAACTCTAACCTTTTCTTGACTTATTTAACTCTAAAATAAGGATAATTTATGCTCCAGTTGGCTCAATATATCCTTGTAAATTCTCTGGTTCAAACTGGCGTAAAATGCGAGTTGCTTGACGAGTCAATTCCTCAGTACCTTTGACTATAATTAAATACTTTCCTTGATTTAAACGGTTACGGTAAGGTAAAGCATCCCCACTACCCACAGTTAAACCAACTCCGCCACCAACTAAGTATGCACCTAAAGCACCAGCAGCAGTTCCTAAAAGTCCACCGATGATATGATTGCCAAAGCTACCAATCGGAAATATTTCAATACCTGTCAAAACATTGAAAGCATAACCTGCTATAAAACCAAAGGGAATTAGCCAAACTCCTAGACGATTTGCTCCCTTTTTCGCTTGAACGTTTGGGTTGATTAACCCATATTCATCAGCACTTTTGTAGCCTTTACCTAAAATATCAATTTGATTGACAGGTAAACCTTCTTTTTCCAGAGCAGAGTAAGCTTCTTCTACCTGTATTCTATCTGATAAAACTGCAATAAGATAATTCATGATTTTTTCCCAACGCAAAAGCTGACTTGAAAACAAGGAACGCTTAACAGGTAGTGTATTAAGTTTTTTAAGCGCAGAGTGTAAGCTATACCAACAAAAATAAAATAGAATTCCTATAACTAAATAAATTTTATGAATGTCATGGCTATAAATTCTTTTAGGTAGACGAGGTTTCGTTATACCTATATATATAAATTAAGCAAGATAATCATAAAATACTTCAACCTTGAGAAGGAAGCTTGAAGCTAAAATCTAAGTCTAAAGACTAAAAATATTCTTGAAATTGAACACAATATTACAAGACTATTTTACCTGCATATTTACCTTTTTATTTTTTCATTAGCTTTTCGCAGGTGATAATAATGACTACAATAAAGTGATATACTTCACCTTTGGAGTTCTAGCTGTGGGTTTATTTGATGATTTGAGTCGGTTTCTGGAAAATCGTTTAGAGGAATTCTTGCGAAGTAATCCGCATCTGGAATTAGAAGCTTTGTTAGAACAGCTGCGGGAGCAAGAGGAAGATACTTTAAAGTTGATTGCAGATCTACAATTACAAGAGAAGCGATCGCAAGACGAAATTTTGTCCACAGCACAAGAAATTCAAAGATGGCATATTCGCGTCCAAAAGGCAAAAAATGGTGGTAGAGAGGATTTAGCAGCAAAAGCACAAGAGAGAGAAGCTGCACTTTTGCGTCAAGGAAATCAGCAGTGGGGACAAATGCAAGGAGTCAAAGAACGCGTTACCCAAGCACAGGATCTACTCAAGAAAGTTCAACAACGACGTCAAGAAGTACAAGCAAAAGCTGCGGAAGCACAAAGCGCACGAGCTCAAGCGCAAGCACAGCAGCGTGTTGAAAGTGCTGGTTGGTCAAATCAAAGCCGTAGTTATTCTAGCGGGAATGATCCTTTAGAAGAAACATTCCGCCGTTGGGAAACTGAAGCTGAGTTGGAACAGATGAAGCGGAAGATGGGAAAATAGTTATTTGTTATTTGTCATTGGTCATTTGTCATTTGTGAATAACTCTTGACTTTTGATACTTAAACACTTGACACTTGAGTCTTAACTATTGAATCTTGACCAATGACATTTCCCGTTTATTTTTATCTGGGTTCATTGCGGATTCACCCACATATTTTATTTGAATCCATCGCTTATACTGTGGCGTTACGTTTAGTGTTGCGTAATGTCCGCAAGGATATTATTACACCACCACAACGCACTTCTATTATTGTGGGCGGGATGTTGGGTGCGCTTGTGGGTGCAAAGGCGTTAGTTTTACTGCAACATATTGATTTATTGTGGCAAAATTCTCAGCTATTTTTATTGCTCTTATTGCAAGGGAAAACAGTTGTTGGAGCTTTATTAGGTGCTGTGATTGGAGTAGAAATTACCAAAAAAATTATTGGTGTGAAGCGTTCTACTGGTGATGTATTTGTCTATCCATTAATATTAGGAACGGCGATTGGTAGGATTGGTTGCTTTTTAACTGGATTGAGCGATCGCACTTATGGAATTGCCACAAAATTACCTTGGGGTGTAGATTTTGGTGATGGTATTATCCGTCATCCCACCCAATTATATGAAATCATATTTTTAATCATCTTAATTATATTTATACGCCTTCGCAGTCGCTATCAATACCAAGAAGGTGATTTATTTAAATTTTATTTAGTTTGTTATTTAATTTTTAGATTTTTGATAGATTTTATAAAGCCCGACTTTCATATTTTCTTAGGAATGAGTGCGATTCAAATTGCTTGTTTGTGCGCTATTATTTATTACAATCGCTCTATTCCTGAGATGTTGCAATTGAAATCGTGAGGCATGGAGCATAGTAAATTGTTAGATTTTTTATCTAGCCTACAGTTGTTATTTGTGGGTTTTATCCCTGCTGCAATCTTAGGGATTTTACTGGGAAGTGCAATTGGTACAAATCCCTTACTTTATCAACTATGTAAGCGATTGCTACAAATTCCCTACAGTATTCCTCCCATAGCACTTGTACCACTCGCTTTCATCTTTTTTAAAGAAGTAGAAGTAGCAGCAAGTATGGTTGTTTTTTTTAGTGCTATCTGGTCAGTGATGATTAACACAGCTACGGGTATGCGAAAAAGTCGTCTCCAAGACAATAATTTTCGTGTAGCAATCAGTTATATATTCGATGCTTTAAGAACCGGTCTTTGGATAGCTTGGTTCACTGTGATTGCAATTGAAATGTTGACAGTCGGAAAAGGATTGGGGTTTTTGATTTGGAATGGTTACAGAGGAGGTAACTATAATAATATTATTGAGGGTGTAATTTATATTGGCGCTATTGGCTTTTTCTTGGATCAACTATTAGATATTACAGGTAATATTCTGGCACAACTTGTCTCGGAAGGGAAAAAGTCTTAATTTGGATTTTTCACCTTGGTGTCTTAGTATCTTAGTGGTTAAAAAATCAACTTTTGAAACACTAAGACACTAATACCATTTCTTTATGAAGCTGTACAGAAAATTGGTATAAGACACAAATAAAAGTACATTACACCTTAAAAATGGACTATTAATTAATTACTTTCAATGCTGCTTGAACTCGAATTGTGGAAAACCACTTATCGTCTGTTCTCCAGAGTTCCAAAACATCATGATTTTGTATCGGCTCAATAATTCGGGGTAGGCAGTGATTCAAGCTGCCACGACCAGCCT
>NZ_JCACKS010000039.1:0-16708 GCF_059505505.1 Pelatocladus sp.
TCACGTTTGATACACTAGCATTTAGTGTACTCTATCTACCTGCAATCTGCTGTAATTGTATGCCCTAGTGATAACCGCCGCATAGCAGACGAGGTAATTTGTGTATCGGATGTCTGAGATGTCATGCCAAGAGTAAATGTAAAATAGAGAAAGTCTAAATAGCTGGGAAGTTCTACATTAGAAAACTCTAAGCCTCCCATTGCTTCCCCTTCAATACTTAGGTCATTTCTCCGATAATAGAATGCCGCATAGTTCAATGTAAACATTGTGTGTATCAAAATCCAGGAGCTAAAAATTGCCATAATAGACAATCCAACTGAAAGAGTAAAGGAATCCTTATGTTTCGCTAACACGACTGCGATCGCAAAGAGACTACTAAAAGCAATAAATACAACTAGTAAAAAGACAGCGAGGTGATCGGCTTCCTGGCGCTGGGCGCGATCGCGAGTTTTTCCAGGAGTAGCATCAAATATCATAAACCAAGCTAGGGCCACAAAGCAGAGAACCCCAGCACTCCAAGCTGCTAGAATGCGTGGTTCGAGCGTGGAAGATGGCATTAGCAAGAAAACCAAAGTAGCTAACCACAAAGATAGAATTGTACGGTATTTGGGACTTAGGTTTTTGCAAGTGATGAGTAAAGAACCAAAATTCATAACCTACTTTTCAACAAACGTTGTGAATCACTAATACAAAGCAACAAGTATGATTTTTGCTGCTCAAAAACTTCAGTCTAAATCAATCCAGAGACAACATTGACACTAGAACCTAGTATCACCATATAGAAAAGAAAAGAAACAATTGCATGTCCTAATACCAATTGCCGCATTGGCAAAGATGTAATTGAGACATCAGAGGTTTGAGCAGTCATACCAAGAGTGAAAGAAAAATACATAAAATCCCAGTAATCAGGTTCTTCTTCACCTGGAAAGTTCAACCCCTTCACATATTTTTCCTCCTGACTTATTTGTTCTCGACGGTAGTAGCAAGTAGCGTAGTGGAGTACAAACACGGTATGGGTTAAAAACCAAGAACAAAGGACTGCTATCAAAGACAAACTGACTTCAAGAACAACACCAGAAGCACTTATATCTTGATTGTTTGTCTCCATCAGCCCAATGGCAAAGATACTGGTGCAAGCAGTAATTATAACTAAGAAAAAAGTTACTGAATGTTGTGCTTCTTTGCCTTGAGCAAGATAGTAAGTTTTTTGGGGAGTAGCGCTGTTTGCCATCAACACAAACAGCATTAAGAAACAAAGCACACCAGAGATCCAAGCAGCAAGAATTTGAATATCTAGGTGCATAAAGTCTGGCATAACGATAAAGGCTGCCATCCCCACCATAATCGATACTCCCAAACGACTACGCGAATCTAAGTTCTTGAGTAAGCTGAATAAAATTGCTAATCTGGTTTGCCCTACAAACAAAAACTGGAGGGCTTTAACTTTGCCAGTGTTAGCTTTATTGTCTGATAAAAATTTCATACTTTTTTAGAGGTTCAAGGTTAGGAGCAATCGGGAACTTTAACGCTCTTTTATGCCTGTGGCGATAGAAAAATAAGATGCTGACCTTAAATCTTTTTCAAAGCCTTGTTTGATCACCAGAACCAAAAAATCCTTGTTTGGAACAAAACACGGAGAAATAAGGTTGATAATATTCTCTAATGAGAGTAATAAAAGAGCGTTATCCTAAACTGAACAAGCTTGAAATCCAAAATTTCTACTTGCTTGTTGAAATCAGCTTTGTTTAGCAACCAATCTGAATTAAATAGAAGACAGCAAAGTATTTTGTGCGTCAACAGTCTGCAAGAGTACTCTACGCCGCTAGGTCATTTATCTATAAATTTACGGTTCTATGCAAGAGCCTAGTTCAATAACACTGCAAAAACAGGAGTACTTAAGCACTTATCAACTTCAAAAAAATTTTGCAAATATTCTAGTAGTATATACGCAACACTAATCAGTGTAAAGAATTTAAGCTGCTCCCACCTTAATTAATCAGAGGAGATAGATATTACCCTACTGCCACCTTGAGTTTACTGAAAAGAATATTTACTATGGCTATTTGCTTGTAACGAGTAACAAGTTCCACAACAAGCCGCAATATATAGTCTCTACAAATAGAGCTACTGTATTGATCATTAAGTTTGTAAAGGCACGAAATATCAAGCCCTTACACTGAAAACACGAAGTTTCAGCAGATAACTCAGATCAAGCGTCTCTTAGAATTACTAATAGCTGATGGCTAATAGCTAACGGTTTGACCAAATTAGCAACTAGCAATTGGCTACTAGTACCTTTAATCAACATTTTTCCTGATTTGTCTACATACTTCTTTGTGATTAATTATGAGTGAGTTTGATCAGAAACTGAGATGCAATTGCTCTAAAAGATACAATAATTTGCTAAAAGTTAAAAAAATGATTCATTATATCTACTTTTATAACAAAAACTTAATGTTGTTTCTAGTACCTTATTTTCCTGATACCATGTAACATGGATTGGTAAAGGTAGAAACAATATAGAAAGTTTCGCTACCTGTTTTCCTACAGTTTTTACTCTCACTATTTCAGCCTTCTTGTAATTGCTTGATGTAGCTATTGAAGATTCGTTTCTGCTTTTTCATTCAACATTTGAGGTGACATAGCTTCAATAACTTCAGATTCGAGTTGTTTAGATAGCTGCAACTTGAAGCAAGTAGGTTTATCTATCATTTTGGAGGTTAATTACATAATGTTAGAACTAGAGGCGCTTTTGCTTGGTCTTGAACCCATGACTGCCGCAGTAATTGGAGTTGGAGCATTGGTTTTAGTACCTGTTGTCAGTGCTCTTGACTCTGCAACAGGCCACAATATCTCAGATTCTGCAAGAGGTGCAGCTAAAACAGGATTGATGTGGAGTTTTGAGGCATTTGATAAAGCTCAATCTACTTTCGCTGAAGCAAACGAATCCTTCAAGGATTTAGTTGCTGAAGCAAAAGCAGAGCGTTCAACTTCCAAAAACGGAACAGTCGAAAGTACTCCCCGTGAAGTAACTATCGGTTAAGCGGAAGTAAAGCATGGAAGTGAACACCTAACGTCTTGCCAGAGACTGATAGCCCTTCGGTTGTCAGTCTTTACTTACCAATCTACTGGTAAACAACTGCAAAAATTTTGATAAGTGCAATACGCTGCGCCCAGACGTTACATGTAACGTCATTGTTCGTGGTGGTGTATTTGATTCAAATGAGAACCGCTATATACTCGCTTCTCTCTACATTTTCAAAGATGAAGCTAGCTCGTCATGTCAAAGTAGAGACGCGTTCGCTTTTAGCGTTACCACAGGGTAATTTCTCGTTTCTACAAAGATTTTAGGTAACGCAGAATTAATTTCTGGAGATGTCTATTCTACAACGACTGCTTCATCCTACAAATATGACGTCAAAATTGGCGTTGCTGATTTTATGTATGATGCAGGATTTTAGGTGATTCCAAAACCCTAGTACCAGACGCGATATATAACATCTGGTACTAGATTCATACCCCGATTCAGCAATGCCCAAAAATTAAAGTTGCCCTAATACTCTACTTCTCCTGATTTCTAATGAGGAGAAAAGAGCCTTCCTTCTATCTGAGATTTTTTACCATGCTTGAATATCCAGAGTTCTTTAACTTACGCAAGCTAGCAATTACCCTTGCTGTTGGTCCATTTGGTTTTCTTTTGCTAGTTGTTCTCACTGATTTATCAGCCCATTTGTTCATGACTCAACAAACAGCAGATGCTCTGTGTGCAAATGCATGTCCAGATCATCCTACAAAGCTTCACACATGTGAATGTCGGTAGCACTTGGCTACTGGATCAAAATCCCATGCTATTCCTTCCGGATCTTTAGCCTGAGTCCATATAGGAAACTCAGGCTTTAATCTTTTGTTGGTAAGAGACTGAGATGATACTCCTAACCGCTTTGCTAATTCGATTTGTTTGAGTGCTTTACAATTTGATGAACTGTATTCTTCAATATTTCCTTGATTAATTTTTTGAGAGCTGCTTCTCAGAGGAGGTAAGAAGTTCGTTTCAAAAAGTGGGCGTGAGCTATTCAAGAATTCAGCTACAAAAGCAGTACCATTATTTACAATCACGTTGTACACAGGATTTACACCCAATACCATTCCACCGCCTATTTGCATAAATAGGTTAGGAATAACAATGGTTGCAGTATTTTCGTAGATTATTTCCATTGCTCGTTTAGCGATCGCAATAGCATGTGTTACTCCGCGTAAGTCATCTTCTAAAATGACAACATCAGTTGTGGTATAGGGAATCTCACTCGTCTTGGCAAATGCAATAGAGACATTAGCATGAGCAAGCCGTATTGCATCATCTTCCTCATCTCCTACAAAAGCCACTGTCTTACCTTGATGTCGCAATCCACGGATCAGATTGATTTTTTGGGTTAAAGGAACTTCTGCACAGACCTGATTGGGATGAATTCCTAACTGAGTCGCAACATCAAGAGCCATCGATTCAGAAGCATCAGAAACTAAGTAAATATCTATGTTTTGACGCTGGAGAATGGCAATAGCTTCCATAGTCTCAGGGAAATCTAAAGCCAATACATCGATATCAAAGACAATAGCATCGATTTGCGCTAATGCTTCCAAAATACCACCACTGCGAATGTAGATTCCATGTCGCACAGCATAGATCAGCGCTTGTAGGACTGTTGTCGAAATCGAAATTGGAACACCACTACCAAAATCGAATTGGTAGGGTGAGATAGCAGCACCAATATTACCCGTCATTAAATAAATTGTGCCACCTAAAGCCAGAGTTGGTAAAATTGCATTTCTAACGAATTCTGCTTGCAAAGCACCAATTTTTGTATCGTGAACAGGTGCTAATTCAGCCAACACAACAGCTAAACCAGCACGGGTATTAAGTCCAATTCTTTTCACCAAAACACACAACTCACCTTCAAGCAATATTGTAGAGGCGTAGATATCGTGTCCTTGGGAGCAAACAACAGGTGTAGAGCTACCTGTCAAATTCTGGGAATCGATTAAACCATAACCATAAAGAACGATCCCATCTACCAAAATCATTTCACCTGATTTGATAATGGTGCGATCGCCTTCCTGTAAATTGCTTATATGGACATGTTTTTCGTCTCCATCTACCTCTACCCAAACATATTGATCTAATTCATTTAACAAATTTAAAGACAGTTCTTCTCTAGTTTGAGTTGTATTCCCTCTGAGAGTTCTCCTAACTTCTACCAAAGCTGTCTTCAGTGAAGGCGCGATAAATTGACCTTGGACAGCCTGCATAGTCATCCAGGCTGAATCTAGCAAATCAATATTAGGCTGACGTTGATTGAGCAAACTATCAGCAGCACGGTTAAACCAAGGTGTTGCAGCTCCTGCAATTGCTAAAACTAGAATTAAAGGTGGTAACTCCAAAGGAGCTGCTAGCAAAGCCAAAGTAAGACTGAGGACAGGAAATCCTAAATCCTTCCATTGATTAACTTCCGGTTTAAGGTCTTCTCCTTCAGGTAAAGATTCTGTAAAGGGAATTTCAACACAGTTTACCGCCTGGATACAGCTAACACACTTTTCCAGCGCCATTGTGCAACAAACATCATCTTGATAGCTAACAATCAGTGAACTTGCTTGTGCATTAATACGAACCTCTGTTACAAAAGCCAGTGATTCAACTAGTGCCTTAAGTTTGCTAGCAAAGTCTGAATCATGAGCAAGTTGAGGTATACGGATACGATAACGCCCAAAAGTAGAGTGAACGACCTGATAGCTCATTACATCGAGAGAATTTGAATGAAAGGGTTTTAAATCTCACATTAGTCAATATCATAAGCTACAACTCAAACAAGTAAAAAGCTTTTGTTGTAAAACTATGTGAGAATTTTGTTGTTTTATCTGTATCTCTACAGTTCATCAATCACCCTTTAAAAAAATTTCTACGTGTATCCTCAAATTATTTCCTTCCTCTACGATATTCAGCCAAAATAACCCTTCTTTCGATACTAAATTCCTCTATCACCAACAATGTCATTCCAAATAAAATCACAAAACCAAGAATAGAAATTAATAGAATCTCATCCATAAAACTAACTCCTTATATAGCTCTTTATTCTGATAGAATATATAAAAAATCATTATAGCTTCTCCTTCTTAGTAAGTAATATTTACTATGCCAAAAGGTATAATTTTCACAAAGTTTTTAAATCAATATAAGTAGCTTAACTTTAAAAGCAGCTGTACTAGCTATTTTGTATAATTGATGAAAATCAATATAGTTTTTTGTTTGATGTTTGGTATTTATGATGTTAAAGATAATTAATTTTTTAATTAGAAGATTTTAAATGTGGTAATTTTTCGTTTAGGCAAGCTATCATCTCAGTCAATTAAAATATTGTCAAATACGCTCTGCTATGACAATCGTAATTTATAGTTTGTCGCAGCAGTTTATGCAGGTATTTAAGATGTAGCATTGCTACGTCTCTACATATCCGTGAATTGTAAATTAATATTTTGATTCAGCAACGCCTGTGTTCCTCTTGGCAGTATTAGCATCCATTGTGCCAGTAGCCACTGTACATCTATGGACAACTAAGAGTGGGATAGGAGTAATTAACAGGAGAAAATTTTTTACTTAGGAGTCTCAAAAATGACTCAAAAACAGGTAATTCTGCTACGTATGTTGGTTTTTTTGCCAATCGCATTCATAGCAGAATGGCTAAATCTTCCCGCCATCATTGTTTTTATTGCCTCCGGCTTGGCCATCATTCCCTTAGCAGCATTTATTGCTGATTCAACAGAAGCGATCGCTGAAGTTATTGGCCCATCTTTGGGGGGTTTGCTTAACTCTACTTTCGGCAACGCTACAGAGTTAATCATCGCGATTGTTGCACTTCGAGCCGGACTGGTAGATGTGGTCAAAGCTAGCATTACAGGTACAATTGTTGCCAATCTGCTCTTAGCATTAGGAGCAGCAATTCTTTTAGGAGGATTGCGGTTTAAAGAGCAAAGCTTTCAACCAACAGTTGCTCGGATCAACGCCTCCTCGTTGAATTTAGCATTAGTAGTACTGCTTTCCCCAACAGCCATTGATTTCACATCTCAAGGCTTGCAACCTGCAACAATTAATCATTTTTCAATTGTTGCTGCTTTGTTGTTGTTACTTTTCTATGGATTGACCTTGGTTTTTTCTATGAAAACCCACAAATCCATCTATCAACTCAGAGAACAAGAAGAGATTAACCAAGATGCACTTGAATCTGAGAAACATAAGACTGGTTTATGGAAGTCAGTTGGAATTTTGCTCATTTGCACGATTGTTCTGGTCTTTGTATCTGATACTCTAGTAGCAAGCCTACAAGAAGCGATTTCGGTCTTAGGTTTATCTAGTCTTTTTACAGGTGTGATTCTGATTCCCATTTTTGGAGGAGCAGTAGAGTATATTACTGCTGCCACCTTTGCGATGAAGAACAAAATGGATTTAGCGGTGGCAGTGGCGATGGGATCGAGCTTGCAAATTGCCATGTTTGTTGCTCCTGTGTTGGTATTAGTGGGTCAGTTAATGGGACAATCGATGAATTTGGACTTCAACCCCTTTGAAGTACTGGCAGTGGCGATCGCAGTCTTAATTACCAACTCCATTAGCACCGATGGCCAATCCAATTGGTTAGAAGGAGCTTTGCTTCTCATTACCTATGCTGTTGTTGGAACAGCATTCTACTTTCACCCTTAACAAGGCTAATCTCTCATCCCAATTTTTTTGAGGTCATCTCCATGTCAAGTGAAGCAAGAATCAAAGCTCAATCCTCAGATATTGAAGTTAAAGCAGAGGTAATCGAAGTTTATTCCCAATCTTCCAGTATTCAGTTAGCTAGAATTTCGACTCAAAAAGCTCCTCGTTTAGGATTTTTTGCCACAATTGCAAATGGAATTGGACAAGTAATCAGCGATGCTGCATCGCAAGCGGGAAAAACTGTTACTGAAACTACGACTGGTATGGCAGAAGTGATTAATGGCATGGCATACCAGGCTGGAAAGGCGGCGCTGGAAACTGCTGCTAATGTTGGAGAAGTTCTTGATAGCGTCACACCTCCCGGTTTAGCATATTTGTCTGCAACAGCCAACAATATGGGCGAAGTTATTGGAAGTGCTGCTTTCGTGACTGGAAAAATGGTAGCAGGAACAACTGCTGGTTTTGGCGAAGCAATTGGCAATGCTACCTCCCAATCAGGTAAGGCTGTTGCTCAGACACTATCTGAAGTAGTAGAAAACATCCCTTCGCCTGCATCCAAAGCCAAGATTCAAGAATTTGGAGGGAGCTTAATTGGAGCTACTGTAGGAGAAACAGTGGGGGGAACACTTGGAGCTGTTGTCGCCGGGATAGCGATGGGACCAGCAGGCGCGATAGTTGGTACTCAAGTAGGTAGTGTTGTTGGTTTTACCATTGGAGCACAACTTGGTGAAGATGCTATGCGGCAAGTCAATCAGATCACTCAAAAAAATTCTGAGACTGTTTCTCTGGATCAAGTCACAGAAAAGCTACAAAAACGCGGAGGTGAAATTTTAGGAGAGACGATTGGTGGAGTAGCAGGCGGAGTCGCAGGTAGAGTTGTCCTTGGACCAATTGGAATTGTTGTCGGTTCGGTAGCAGGGCAGGCAATTGGAGGGCAGTTAGGTGAAGATACGGCTCATCAATTGAATCCGACTAACCAGCCTCATCGAAAGGATAATGTAAAACCATTATCTTCTGAACAAGCAAAAAGAAGTTGGTTAAGCAATACAACCTGCAATTTCTTAGGTGAGACTGGTACAGCTGTTATCGGTGGAGTAATTGGGGTTACAGTATTGGGGCCAAAAGGCAAAGAAGTTGGCAGAAAAATTGGCCTGTTTGTAGGTAGACGAACAGACTGGAACCCTAACACAAAAATTGCAGCTAATGTCGAAGCTGGAAGTGAAGGAGAAAAGCAACAATATTTTTAACTAGAATTTGCTTTTTTGTTTTTTTAATAGAACATTTTCTCGGAGAATAAATAAGAAAAATCTGTCCAATCCTTAAACCAAAAGAATTTCAATAAGGTACGAATATCCTTAAAGAAGGTGGTACGAGTGACTAATGGTACTTAGACAAAAAGTAGCCATAAAAAACACTCAAATGCATATACAGAGAGACTTTGACATCGTTTTGCCTAGTTTCTTGATATATCTGGGTTTCAAGCATTTTTGATCCTTTGGGGTATTTCCCTTGCGCTGTATGGGTTTGAGGCTTGTTTCTGCCTTAAAAATGTCTAAGTCCCACTAATAGCTCGCTAATATTTTGATAGGTGGAATTAACTAAATCCAAAAGAGTATGAAATAAAAAAGCCAGTAAATTTAAAGACAATAAGAATTCACACAAATTATTTTGACCATGACGCGCTATTTTCCAGCCAATTGTTTTTTAGCGATCACCTCTTCCTGAAATATATAGTTCTTTTGTACTATATTTGGAATTTCAAAATGGTGATTAATAAGTAGAGAGGCGCAAAAAAACCGTAGACGCGGAGCGGCTTCTCAGAGAGTAGTATGTAACGAAAAGTAAAGTTGCCTAAAAACCTCTTCCCTTCTGCCTTATGCCTTGTCATAGCGACAATTTTTAACGCCCACCTACTTACTCTATTTATTTCAAAATGAGAATTGCTGATGAATAAGCATGATTTATACCGGAATAGGACGTTTGTTTATTTGGAAGCATAAACACGTTTTAATGGCAATCTTATACTTCCACCGACAAAATGCGGGTTTCAGCTTATCTTACCCCTGGTGACAGCTTTGCTATATCTACGCCTAAACTCCAGAATTTAGCCTCTTTGCCTACGGAAGAACCAGCGGATAAATAGCTTTTCGACCTCAATCCATATAAAGATAATGGCACTGAAGCCAATACAAACCATTAGCTCTTGGAAGGTTAGGTAGTGAGTGCCGAAGAAGTTTCGGAGTGGTTCGATATAAATCAGCAACAGTTGCAAGATGCTGGTTAAAATCACAGAAGCAAGAATAAAGGGATTGGAGAAGGGATTGATCTGAATGAATAAACGAGTGTTGGAACGAATAGCAAGTGCGTGTCCCATTTGAGCTAGACAGAGGGTAGTGAACACCATTGTCTTCCAACGATCTGGGTCAAGTGTTCCGCCTGCCGTGTTCTGCTGAGTAAAGTTGTATGCCCACATCATCATCAAGATAGTTACTACCGCTAGGACACAGCCGATGCGAATCATATAAGCTCCCAAGCCTCGCGCAAAGATGTTTTCTTTGGGGTCTTTGGGTGGCTGCTGCATGACAATTGGTCTACCTGGCTCCACTGCTAAAGCTAAGGCGGGAACACCATCGGTCACTAAGTTCATCCAGAGAATTTGTAAGGGTGACATCGGCACACCACCTAATCCTAGTAGGGGCGCAGCAGCAATAGTCAGCACTTCTCCAATGTTACTGCCTAAAATGTAACGAATGAAGCGGCGAATATTAATGTAAACAACACGACCTTCCTCTACGGCTGATACGATTGTGGTGAAGTTGTCATCTAATAGCACCATATCGCTAGCTTCTTTACTTACGTCTGTACCTGTAATTCCCATTGCCACGCCAATATCTGCCTGCTTTAATGCTGGAGCATCATTGACTCCATCTCCTGTCATTGCCACCACGTTATTGCGATGTTGAAGTGCTTGGACGATCCGCAGCTTATGTTCTGGTGAAACACGAGCATAGACACTCACCCGATCAACCTCTGCCTCCAAGTCTGCCATGCTGAGTTTTTCTAGTTGCTGTCCGGTAAGACATAATTCACCTGCTTTAGCAATACCTAAGTCTTCAGCGATCGCCTGCGCTGTTAACTGGTGATCTCCAGTAATCATAACAGGGCGAATACCTGCTGCTCGGCATTTTGCTACTGCTTCTCTGACTTCAGGACGAGGTGCATCTAGCATTCCTACTAATCCTAGCCATGTCAATCCACTTTCGGAGACATCTTCAGAAGCTTCTGGAGGCAATTCTGTTAAAAGCTTACTGGCAAATCCTAATACTCGCAGACCTCGACTTGCAAGCTGATTATTTTGCTGGAGAATTTTTCGACGCTGTTCCTCTGTAATAGATTGCCAACGATTCCCCATCTGAATATGAGTACAACGTTCTAGGGTTAACTCTGGCGACCCTTTTGTAAACATAACGTAGGGTGCAAGGTGTAGGTTATGGAACACAGAAAGTTGTTCATTACTTCTGTGAGTCTCCACCATTACACTCATACGCTTACGCTCTGAGGAGAAAGGAAACTCGGCAACGCGACGGAAATAAGTCTCTTGCTCATGCTTGCGGAACCCAGCTTTACCTGCAACAGATAGTAATGCTCCTTCTGTGGGATCTCCCAAAATTGCCCACTCACCACTTTCTTTTTGCAAAATTGCATCATTACACAGCACACAAGCAAGCATGAGTGCCTGAAGTTCTGGCTGCTGTTGAGGTGAGATCATTTTAGATGGTTGATTTACCATACCCATCTCATAAAATTGACCTTCAGGACTGTAGCCTTCTCCTGTGATGCTGACAGAACTGCTAGGTGTATGCAGTGCCTGCACTACCATTTTGTTTTGGGTGAGAGTTCCAGTTTTGTCTGAGCAAATGGTGGTAACAGAACCAAGAGTTTCTACAGCAGGAAGTTTGCGAATGAGGGCGTTGCGCCTTACCATTCGCTGGGTTCCCAGTGCCAAGGTAACGGTGATTACTGCTGGTAAGCCTTCTGGAACAACGGCAACTGCCATGCTGAGGGAAACTTTTACTAATTCCTCAAACAACGAGGGATGAACAATCGTGCCACCCACTATGACTAGTGCCACCAATATTAAGGAACCCGTGACTAGGGTATTTCCCAGTTGGCTCATGCGCTTTTGCAAGGGGGTAGGCTCAGATTCCACTGACTGGAGTGCGGTGGCAATCTTGCCCAGTTCTGTTTGCATTCCAGTTTCAGTAACTATGGCTGTTGCCCGTCCTTGAACAACTTCAGTCCCCGAAAAAACTAAGTTGATGCGATCGCCTAATGGTGCATCTTTTGGTAACAGCACTTCTGCTTGTTTGTTGACTGCATGTGCTTCTCCTGTGAGGGCTGCTTCTCGCACTTGCAGATTCGCAGCTTCTACCAAGCGTCCATCGGCTGCTACTTTGACTCCGGCTTCTAGCAGCATAATGTCTCCTGGCACCAGTTCCTTTGACTCTACTTCTACTGGCTTGCTGTCCCGGATGACTCGCACTTTTGATGAAGCTAGGTTTTTTAGTGCTGCCAGGGCTTTTTCCGCACCACTTTCTTGAATGTAGCCTAGTACGCCATTCAAGATTACCACTACAAAAATCGCGACGGCATCCTTGGGAAAAACGAACTTCCCAGCTGTAAAAGATTCGCGAATATCCAAAATTGCAGAGATGATTGCAACTGCAATCAGCATTAGCAGCATGATGTTTTTGAACTGGTCCCACAAGATTTCTAGGGGTGTACGTCCTCCCGTCTCTACTAATTCGTTAGAACCATGGCGCTGCTGTTTTTCTGTAATTTGTGTGGTTGTTAAACCAAAGGTGCGATCGCTTTCCAGCTCTAAGAGTGCTTGATTAACCTGCAAGGTATGCCAAGCCGGAGCTTCAGGCTTCGCAAAAGCTGAGTCTGATATGGTACTAGAAGACATGGATCGAAATTCCTAGTAATGCTGCTATGTCTACTTGCAATATTTTATAGTACTCACTCTACTATACAGCACTATTAAATAGTATCAAATATAATTTTAATTAATATCACTCTTCAGTACTTTTAATTGATTGCTAATTACTAAAATTGGCAGATACCAGTTCAGAAGTACCGATTAGGCTCCTCCCTTAGTGCAAAATAAGATCCCCTAATTTTTGGAAAAGTCATCCTATAACAGGATTTTGGATTGACCCCACGGATCAATCCGCTTTCTTGTACCATCAAGGAATGATTGGTCAGGAATCTTGGCGATCTGAATTGTTTACAACTCAAATAGGATTGCTATATATCTATGGCAATAAATAATAGTATCTGTAAAAGATTTAAATACTATTAAATAGTATTAAGTATAATCTAAAATTATAGTTATCAATAATAACTCTTACCTATGGTTGGTAATCCTTTTATTCCTCAATATCTAGTAGGCAGACAGGCAGAACTACAGCAAGTTAGTACAATTCTTGCCCAGGATGGCGACCTGATGGTGGCAGGTGTTCCAGGAAATGGGCGACGAGCGCTCATTCGTTGGGCTGCTCAACAGGTAGGAGCCAGGGTGTTGGAAATCGACTGTCTGCGAGCGACAAATTCTTCTCGTTTTTTGGAACTTTTAGCAGAAGGACTGCTGGAAGTTTTCTCAAATCCAGCCGAACTAGAACTTATCCAACGATGGAGTACTGAACACCCGTTAATTCTGGAACAATATTTGACACGACGAACTCGCCTTGTCTGGCACGTCCCATCTAAGGATAACTGGATGATCTTACAAGCTCTCTTGACCCTCCCACAAGTAATGGCAGAATGGTTAGATTGCCGAGTTGTGTTGGTATTTCAAAATTTTCCCCACATTTGCTCTTGGGATCGAAGTGGGAAGTGGGAAGATTATTTGCGCCAGGAAGTTGATCGGCAAAACCGTGTTAGTTATGTCCTAATTGCTACAATCCCAGAGCCTTGGGTTTACGAAAGCAACTTGCATGTCGTTACCCTAGCACCTCTGGAGCGTAAAGACCTCCAATCCTGGGTTATGAACGCGATGGCAGCAGAAGGACTCAAGTTTGAAGCAGATAGTCAAGCACTTAATATGTTTCTCAACTACGTCCAAGGTCATCTTGGTGATGCTATAGCTCTTGCTCGTCGTATATGGCTAGACTGTCGAGCTTTTGCAAGGATAAAGGATGAAGGCACTAATAAGAAAAATGCGTCTGAAGTCATGAACTCTCAACTGCAATCTTCAAGTCATCCTTTAGATTATCCTTTTGAAGACGGATTGATTCAAACTCACCACGTCCATCGTAGTGCTTTAAGTTTAGTGGAAGATCTATCTCTAACTTTTGAGTCCTTGCTTTTACTACTTCCACCCATTCAGGGTCGTGTTCTAGAAAGTCTAGCTCTTGATCCAACTGATAGCCCTCACTCACGCGAGTATATTGAGAAGCATCAACTTTCTAGAGGAGGAGGTTTGCAAGGGGCGCTGGCTGGATTGGAACAAAAAGGACTTGTTTACGGTTCCAAATATAGCTATCGGATAGCTATGCCGTTGTTAGCATTCTGGCTCAAGCACCGTCTGGGTTAAATGATAATCAAGAAAAAGGGCATGACGGGAAATCCGGCGATCGCACTCAACCCATAGGCAAAAATCGTCAGAATTATTGAGCCAAGAATAGATATGATCAGCGATAACAGAATATTGGGAACCAACAACGCAAGCGTGTTCATAAACCGATTGAACCGTTGAGTCCAACCATTGTTTCGAGGGGCAAAGCTCAAAGAAGAGTACATAAGTACCTCAAATTTTATATTTCAAGGGAATACATTACCGTTAACATCACCTTATAGCGGTTCTCGCTCAGATGAGGTACATTCTCAAAGTTGAAATGATTTATCTATGAAGTCTAGCTATACTTCATTAGCATAGGAAACGCTATATCACCAATCTAATGCAAGCATGATAGAATTTTTGCCAATACTAAGCTGAAGAGATGAATATTATCTTATCGTTGCAATCAACTATTAGTATAGTAACGCACTATTAATTTTCTGAGTCAAGAGGTAATTTTTCTGGTACATTTCAATTAGTAGGAAATAGCAAGTACTTGGACAAATAAATTATGTTTAAGCAGATGAGAAATGCCGCAAGAATTATTGTTGGCTCTATATCCACTGTAGTAGGTGTTGTTGGGATAGTTCTCCCCCTGATTCCTGGTATTCCATTTCTTCTTGTAGCTGCGGCTTGTTTTAGTTCTCTCGAACCTTAAACTCCTGGTTAATTGACCAATTTTTATCACAATTGGTCAATTGTTTGAAAAATTTAGTTAATTTCAATAACTTATCCTTACTCACATAGAATTACATGAATATTTATAGTCTGGGTTAGTTAAATTTACTTAATACTAGCTAGAGTTCTTTATGATCTAAATTTCAGATGAATTTCAGTAATTCTAGAGTGAAAGGTTAATATTTAAATGAGCAGAATCATTACATTTATTGGTAAAGCAGGGATAGGGCATACAACGCTAGCGATCGCTACTGCCAAATGGTTTTCTCAACAGGGGAAAGAAGTACTATTTGTGACTCATACCCCTAGTCCCAATGCTGAAATTTTGTTGAAAACTCCTCTGACGAATATTCCCCAGGTTGTTGCTCCCAATATGCAAGCTGTTCAGTTGCAGACTACAACAATGCTTGACCAAACCTGGGAAGAATTTAAGAAAATATTGTCCCTCTATATCCCAATACCTGACTCTGAAGAAGTCTACTCAGGGGAGTTAATTTTACTCCCTGGAATTGACAGTCTCCTCTATTTTAATGCTATGCGCCAGTACTATCAGAGTGGCGAATATGAAGTCATTGTTTATGACAGTCGAGGAGATTTGGAAACACTGCGGATGTTAGGCATACCAGGAATGTTGGATTGGTATTTTCATCGTTTTGGAAAGATATTTGAGGGATTTAGCTTAAATAAAATTGCTGATTCTATTGGCGGGCCATTAGCTTCTGCAATTGTTTCAGCAAATATGGATACTGAAAAATTGCAACAAGGTTTGGATCAAATCCGCAGTTGGATTGCTCAAGGTATTGCTGTTGTAGGAGATTCAAGTAAGCTGACATCTTACCTTATAACAAGCAATGAACCGGGGGCGATCGCCGAGACTCGATGGCTTTGGGGAAGTGCACAGCAGGTAAACTTAATGGTTAGCGGTGTTCTGGTTTATCAGTGTCAGAAAAGCGACGACCTAAACAATTTACAGCAAGTTTTTGCTCCGTTGAGTGTTACTTCCATTCCAGCTTTAAAGGAGCATAACTGGGAATCTTTGCTAAAAGCTCTACCTGATTTTAACCACAATCATCAGGCTCCTTTTCCTCTCAAGATTGATCTAGAATCCCGTCAGTTATTTGTATTTTTACCGGGATTCACTAAAAAACAGGTTAAGTTAACTCAACATGGTAAAGAACTCACTGTTGAAGCAGGGGAGCAACGGCGAAATATCTTTTTACCTCCAGATTTGCAAAAACTATCTCTTAAATCAGGCAAATTTGAAGAACCATATCTCATAGTTTCTTTTGAAGAGAAGCAAGAACAGTGTTAGGTCATTCAATTTTGGATTTTAGATTTTGAATTCATTCCATAACAGGTAAACATATGGGTTGGTTAATCACATTAGTGACGGAAGCTATTACTGAATTTATTGTTAATGTCCTGATAGAGTGGGTTAGGTCAGTTATTGTTGAAGCGATCGCCACTTTCATGACAGAAATAGTAGTTGGCTTGATTGCGGAATGGGTTGCACAAACAGTAACTGCATTACCCACAGAGCTAGCGGCGTTTGTCAGAAGGAGCCTGGCTGTCTCTTAAATGTAAAAATTTTACTTGAAGTTAGATTACCTAATAAACATCTCCAAAATAGTATATTTTGTGGTAAAAGAACGTCAATAGAAGTT
>NZ_JCACKS010000040.1:0-16382 GCF_059505505.1 Pelatocladus sp.
CCGCTTATAAAGCTAGTTTAGGCTACATTTGGGCTTAATTTTTGTTTAAGTCCCATTAAGGGGAGAGGCTTTAAAAGAAGATTTTAATTATTTACGCCGTTCTACTTAATTAAAGTAGCAGGAGAAAAATTTTCCCCTGCTTTATCTTCTGAAAGTTATTAGCAACCGCCAGCCCAAGTTACCCATTTATGTGATAAACCAGTGTGCATAATTCCCCCACTCATTTCTCTGTCACTGATGGTTGCTCCGGTTATATTTACACCATTGAGTTCTGCTTCATTTAAGTTTGTATCAGTCAGATTTGCTTGATTGAGATTAGCTCCACTTAAATCTGCACCGCTCAATTCTGCTTCACTTAAATTTGATCTTGTTAAGTTGGCTCTGATTAAATTTGCACTTCGCAAATCTGCACGACTTAAGTTAGTTTGCTTGAGGTTAACATTAATTAAGTCTGCTCCAATCAAGTTGATCTCACTCATATTTGCACCGCCCAAATCTGCTCCAGTTAAATCTGCATCAGTCAGATTTGCTCGGCTAAAATTACATCCGCTTAAATTAGCTTGGCTGAGATCTGCTCCACTTAAATCTGCTCCACAAAAATTTGCTCCACTCAAATCTATTTCATGAAGGTTTGCTTTATGAAGATTTACACCAACGAAATCCCGTTCTCCTGTTTTATAGCGACTCAGGAGCATATTAATATCCATATTCTTTGCCTCGCAATGTTTACTAGTGAGCAAGTTTAGTTATGAGTTTCACTCCATCCAAACCACGCAAGTATTGAGTTGCTAGCAACTGAAAATTGTTTTAGCTATATGTATGTTGTTCTATTATTTTGCTAGAGTTTTTCAGAAATGACACATTTGCTTAATGTAAATATGCATATAGATACACTTCCACTAATCAGTTAACAGTTGATAGTGAACAGTTAACACTAAGCAATTATCTTTGAATAACTGATAACGAGAAGTCTAGATCCCCGATTTCTCGGAGAAGTCGGGGATCTTAATTGTCTCCTAATTCATCATTCTTAAAATCTCAGCTAGCTTCTGTTTAATTACCTCACTCACCAATTGATTTCCTTGCAAATTGAGGTGAATGTGGTCGTGATATAGAGCTTTTGGACTTTTAATAGGATTAAATTCCGGTAAAAAATCTATATAAGCTATTTTCTGGGTTTTAGCAAATTCACTCAGGTGTTGACGTGCTTTAATTTCATAATCGCGGGAACCTGGCGAACCAATTTCGCGGAGTAGGGGAGTTATAACGAGTAGAAATTGGCTATTACTTTGACGCGTCAGTGCTTGAATTTTACCAATAGCTTCCAAATTTCTAGCAACACGATCGCCATCTTCTTTATATATAGTTTTTAATTCTGATATCGGCTTGGGTTTAAAAATATAATTGCGAAATACTTCCACCAGCGCTAAAGGTGGTTTGTGATCTGGATAGTTGCGATCGCGTCCCACTGGTAAAGATGTCGGAGCAGTAGCAAATAAGTCATCAGTATTAATTAATAACACTACTATTTGAGCCTGAAAACTACCAAACTTCTCTAAATACGCTAGTTCATTTCTCGGCCCCCAAGAATTAGCAGAAGCATTTAATACTTGAATTTGTGGATATTTACTAATCTTCTCTGATGTTAAAGAGTGTTGAATCAGGCTGGAGATAGTATTATCCTGGTCTGTCCACCAACCACCATTGGTAATTGAATCTCCTAAAAGCAACACGCGCAACGTAGAAGACGAAGGTATTTGTTCTATGGCTTCGCTTCGCATAGAGTATTGATTAATTTCAATCCGATTACCATAACGACGGGTACGCTGATTGGGAGCTAATAAATAGCCAATTTTCTCGTCTGCAATGTAGATCAAAGGATTACCAAAACCAAAAAGCGATCGCATTCCTATTTCTATTACCAAAATTAAACAAAATACAAATGTAAAAATTAAAACTAGTGTTTCTTTCACTTATAAATACCTTAGCCTCAGTCTAAAAGCTAGGAACAAAAATGCAAGGGTTGGCGAAGCCTCTCTGAAAGAGACTCGCTTAAAGCATCTAGTCTTCAAAGATGGTATCGAAAAGCGATCGCATTTCCTTAAGTCTGAAAAGATACTATAGCAGTTCTCGGTTGTGTCCAATACGTACCCCACCCCTTAATCCCCTCCCCGCTTGCGGGGAGGGGATTAAGGGGTGGGGTTCCGACTGTATTGCAATCGAGTGAGAAGTGCTATAATACCATTTCCATATGAAGATGCATAGAAAGAACCCCACCGCCTTCGGCACCTCCCCTTGGTAAGGGGAGGTTGGGAGGGGTTAAAATAATGTGCAGCTTTACAGAGAATTGGTATAAGCTGACTGAGGTTTCTGCATAGAGGTTTCATCCGGCGTACTTTTTAGGCGAGTCGTGGGTGGACTTTCGCTATGAGCCTGGAACTTTAGTTCTAGGCGGGATACAGTTTCAACATGAAAAATTTTGACTTGTGTGTACACCGTAGCCGCGTGCGCTTAGGGGAGGTTTTGCGTCAGCAAAGCCGGGGTGGGGTTCCGACTGTATTGCAAATTCAAAGACATTAGATCTCCGTTAAAGAAGTCGGGGATCTTTCTCTGTTACTCTACACTTTCTTTAAGTGCTTGTTGAGCAATTCTGGTTATGTAAATAGTGACAACTATAGTGGCAATTAATCCGATTATTTGTATTAGCCATTTTCCAATTTGCACTTCTGGGGTTGTTGGCTGATTGGGAGTGCTAATCATTGCTAAGTCGGTAGCAAGGGAACCGATATAAACATACATGACAGTACCTGGAATCATGCCAATTGAACCCAAGACATAATCTTTCAGTGAAACTTGGGTGATTCCGAAAGCATAATTTAACAAGTTAAATGGAAAAATGGGAGACAAGCGAGTTAAAAATACTATTTTGAATCCTTGTTTAGCTACTGCTTGATTGATCGCTTGAAATTTTGGATGCTTTTCTAATTGTCGGCAAACCCAATCTCGTGATAGATAACGTCCTATTAAGAATGCAAAAGTAGCTCCGATA
Source organism: Pelatocladus sp. (assembly GCF_059505505.1). Lineage (NCBI taxonomy): Bacteria > Bacillati > Cyanobacteriota > Cyanophyceae > Nostocales > Hapalosiphonaceae > Pelatocladus > Pelatocladus sp. Next base: position 3,050 of record NZ_JCACKS010000040.1, read on the forward strand.
GTAGCAGCAATTAAGACATAAATAGAACCCCAAACTAAGCCAAATAGACAACCACCTTTGAGTGTGAGTAAGGAGCCGGGTATAAATAGTAATGTTGCTAAGTTATAGATAAAAATAAATGCGATCGCACCAAATGGGCCAAGACTTTCAATCCAGATGGCTGATGTCTGCAACCATCCCTGAATATTTAAATATTTGGCAGCAATGAGTAGGCTGACAACTAGAGAAAATAATAGTATTAGTTTGAGCTTGGGTTTTTTTTGCATATTGGGGATTGGGGATCAGGGATTGGGGACACGGGGGACACGGGAGGGGAGAAATGACCAATGACCCTTGACCAATGACCAACCACTAACAAATTACATAAATAAAATGAGAAATGGCTTAAAACCTTTTAAGTTTTTCTCGACGATACCAACTGCGAATTCGTTGAGGGGAGATTCCGAGAAAATATGCGATGATGACTATTTGATTCATTAATGTTGTTTGCCAAATTCCCTTTTTGAGCCAGCGACGCGCTGAGGTAATAACTGGTACAGGAACCAGTGTAATTTTACCCAGACTTCTTAAATATCGCATGAGTTCAAAATCTTCCATGATTGGCAATTCTGGAAAGCCACCAACATGATTAAATATTTTTCTAGTTAAAAAAATAGCTTGATCACCATACGGCATTTGTAAAAAGCGCGATCGCATGTTCACCCCCCATTCTACTAGTCGCAAACTCGGCTGTTCTGCACCAATTCGCAAGCAAAACGCACCAGCTACAACTCCAGACTGTGCAAGTGCTTCACGAAGCATGACATCAAATCCAAGTGGTAAGCAGGTATCAGCATGGAGAAACAGCAAAATTTCGCCGCTAGCAACAGCAGCACCCGCATTCATTTGCTTGGCGCGTCCAGGAGCAGATAAGATGACTTTGACACCTAAAGAGTCAGCAATTTGTACTGTTTCGTCTTGGGAACCACCATCGACTACAATTACTTCGACATGATTACTTGGTTGAGTACTAGCTAAGGCTGCTTTGATGTTTTCTGCTTCATTGAGAGTGGGAACAACAATTGAGATTGTAGCAGTAGCAATATTTTGACTAATAATTTCTGACAATTGATCTGTTTCTCCAAAGTTTGCTATTTTTTGAGAAATTATCTAACAAATATAAAAAGTTGTAACGCTTCTCCATCTCATGCAAGATGTTATGTATCTGTTGTAGTGTTACTTTTCACTGAATAAGTATATGTTTGCTTAAAACTGTAGCGTGTTTTGTATTTCTAAATTGTGATTGGAGAATGATCAATGAAGCATCATTTTACAGCTTGGTTAAAATCTATTTTATGTGTTGTGCTATTTATTTGTTTCACAGGGTTGTTGTCAATTTTAAACACTCCTGCTGTTTTAGCACAGGAAAATACGGTTAACTATACACTTTCTGATTTACGAAATCGAGATTTTGCTAATCAAGATTTACATGGAACATCTTTTGCTGGTGCTGAAATGCAGCGAGCAAATTTTCAGGGAGCAAATCTGAGTGGAACGATTCTTACTAAGGGATCATTTTTACAAGCTGACTTGAGTGATGCTAATCTGGCGGAAGCATTTGCCGATCGCGTCATTTTTAATAAAGCTAATTTAACTAATGCTATTTTCACCGATGCGATGCTTGCTAGCAGTCGTTTTTTCGAGGCGGATATTACAGGTGCAGATTTTTCAGGTGCAATTGTTGATGCTTATCAAGTGAAATTGATGTGCGATCGCGCTAATGGTGTTAATCCACTGACAGGTGTCTCAACCCGCGAAAGTTTGGGATGTACCGCCTCGGAATAAATTCCGAGTCTCATAGCGCAAGTCCTCTGAAGAGGACTCAAAAAAAAGTTTGTTCCAGTCCACTTGAGTGGACTTTCGCTATGAGCCTGGAACTTTAGTTCTAGGCGGGATACTTGTGTGTACACCGTAGACCCGACATTTTTCAAAAAATCGGGGAGCTAAACCACTCAACAATTCCCTGTGCGATCGCTCGTGCTAATTTTTTCTGTTCTTTTTCATCCGTCACCCACTCAAATTCATCGGGGTTACTCATAAAACCCAACTCTAATAATATAGATGGCGCACTCGCTGGACGTGTTAAGGCTAAGTTATCCCAAAATACACCGTAGGAAGGGCGCTTTCTGTGTTTAACTAAATAATTCTGCATAAATATTGCTAAGTTGTGCGCTTGGGGATGATACCAAAAAGCTGCTACTCCTTTGGTGTTTTCAGCATCACCGTCATCGGGGAGAGAGTTGTAATGGATCGAAATAGAAATAGCAGGTTGTTCTTTGTCAATAATTGCTTGGCGTTGAGGAAGCGAAACTTCTTTGTCATCTTCCCGCGTCATCACAACTGTCGCACCACGCTTGAGTAATTCATCCCGCACTAATTTCGAGACTTTTAAATTTACATCTTTTTCTAAATACCCATTCGGTCCACTCGCACCCGATTCTTTCCCACCGTGTCCCGGATCTAGTAAGATCTTGATTCCCGATAAAGGTTTTTGTTTACTACTTAAAATCGGAGCGTGACGCAAACTTAATACCAAACTTGTGCCTTCGTACCTGAGCTTGTATCCCCATTGTTGATTTTTTTTGAGGTTAAAGGTATATTGCACTTGCTCTGGCTTGATTTGTTGCCAATCTAGGCGAGAAATTAGGGGGTTATCATCTAGACGAATAATATCGGTTTGAGCGGTGGTATTGTAGAGATTAAGGGTGAAAGTTTGATTGCTCTGTTGTACACTCACGGGAACGGGAACTTGCAAAGGAAAAACCATCTCGGTCATGTTAGGTAGTGGACGATAACCAACACTACGAATGATTGAGTGTGGAGGTATAGCCCCTGGTATCATAGTTGTTTCTTTAGTGTTGATCCAACTGCCATAGTCCAAGCGCAACCATTCTCCTTCCCTAGCTGTGACTGCTGCACGTGTACCTTTAGGTAACGGCGTCAGTCGAGAATAATCTGTACTCGGACCAGTACGAGCAACACCAGCATCGGCTGTGACTTCCACAACTGGTAATTTTGCTCTTGAGAGGATCGTAATTTTTCCTGTTCCTTCCTGACTTATTATTTTGCCATTCAGCGTCAGTTGAAACTGAGGTTTACCCAAATCTATTTCTTTGGTGTTGTCTGAAATGACTGCGCCAGCAGTGGTGTGATCTGCCAATGCTGTAGTGCAACCCTCATATTTGCTCGCACCATTGTTAACAGAAGGTTGATTTCTTCCTGTTAGTGCTGCTAAGTTACCAGGGAGTTGTGCTTGCTGGGGTTGGGGCGACAGGGGAATTGTTTGATTACCCAATTTCACAGAGACACTGGCTTTAGGAGTAGCGATCGCGCTAAAACAAACGAGTTCTCCTCCAAGTCTGGCAATGTCAACTGCTGGAGTCAAAGAATCTTTGGCAAAGGCTAAACCTTGTGGTATTTCTGGTTGAGTGGAAAGCCTTGTCACCTGGATCTGGATAGCTTGATTTTGGTAGTTGATCCTAAAGGTGTTTTCTCCCAGCTGCAAAGGTAAACTAGGGGCAAAATGGCCAGACTGACTGCGCTTGATTGCCTTACCATTAATAAAAACCTGTCCGGAAGTGGGGGCTGTACCAAGGAAAAAAATGCGATCGGCACTTGTTTGGTGCTTTGGAGGGGGATAAACAACCTGGAAAGATGGCTCTTGTGCCAAGACAACTACGGAGGAAGCGACTATTACGCCTAATATTACAGATCCTATAAGTGATTTCACGCCAAATTTCATTAAGATTCACATATCAGTTATCAGTTGTCAGTTATCAGGTATCAGTTGGTAACTGTTCACTGATAACTGTTAAGTGTTCAAAGGTACTAGAAAATAAGGGTTATGACTAAGTTTGTATTTGTTACCGGTGGTGTAGTTTCCAGTATCGGCAAGGGCATTGTAGCAGCAAGCCTGGGACGTTTGCTCAAATCTCGAAATTATTCGGTATCGATTCTCAAGCTCGATCCATATATTAATGTTGATCCAGGAACAATGAGTCCTTTTCAACATGGAGAAGTGTTTGTTACCCAAGATGGTGCGGAAACAGACTTGGATTTAGGGCATTATGAGCGTTTTACTGATACCTCGATGTCCCGTCTCAACAGTGTCACTACTGGCTCAATCTACCAAGCTGTTATTAATCGAGAGCGCCGCGGGGACTACAATGGCGGCACTGTGCAGGTGATTCCCCATATCACCAATGAAATCAAAGAAAGAATAGAAAGAGTTGCCAAAGATACTAACCCTGATGTGGTAATTACAGAAATTGGTGGTACAGTCGGTGATATAGAATCACTGCCGTTTTTGGAAGCAATTCGTCAATTCCGCAAGGATGTAGGACGACAAAACGTGTTATACATGCATGTCACTTTGATTCCGTGGATTGCTTCGGCGGGTGAAATGAAAACTAAGCCGACACAGCATTCTGTCAAAGAGTTACGGTCAATTGGTATCCAACCAGATATTTTAATTTGTCGATGCGATCGCCCCTTACCAACCGGACTCAAATATAAACTATCTGAGTTTTGTGATGTCCCCGCAGCATGTGTAATTCCGGCGATCGATGCCAAGAGTATTTATGAAGTACCGTTAATATTAGAACGAGAAGGACTAGCACAGCAAACACTTGAGTTGCTGAACATGGAACAACACCAACCTAATTTAACTCAGTGGCAAACTCTGGTAGAAAGGTTGTATAGTCCTAAACATCGCATCGAAATTGCCATTGTTGGTAAATATGTACAATTAAATGATGCCTATCTTTCTGTAGTTGAGGCGTTACGTCATGCGGCGATCGCCATGAGTGGTGAACTGCGTTTGCGTTGGGTAAACTCCGAAAAACTGGAAGTAGAAGGAGCTGAGGATCATTTAGCTGGTGTTGATGGTGTAATTGTCCCCGGAGGTTTTGGTGTACGTGGAGTGGATGGTAAAATTGAAGCCATCAAATATGCTCGCATTCATCAAATTCCTTTCTTGGGTTTATGCTTAGGAATGCAGTGTTGCGTGATTGAATGGGCAAGAAACATTGCGTTATTTAGTGATGCTCATAGTGCTGAATTTGAACCCCATACTGAAAACCCAGTCATTAATCTATTGCCAGAACAGCAAGATGTAGTAGACTTAGGCGGAACAATGCGCTTGGGCTTGTATCCTTGTCGTGTTGTGCCAAATACCTTAGCTTTTAGTCTTTATCAAGAAGAAGTGATTTACGAACGACATCGCCATCGTTACGAATTTAATAACGGTTATCGCAACCTGTTTTTAGACTCTGGTTATGTTATCAGTGGCACTTCTCCCGATGGGCGTTTGGTGGAAATGATAGAATTGCCTAATCATCCTTTCTTTTTAGCTTGTCAATTCCATCCGGAGTTTCAATCTCGTCCAAGTTCGCCCCATCCTCTATTTCAAGGCTTTATCGAAGCTGCGATCGCTCGTTCTCAATCCTACGAAGGTAAACAAACCCCTGTTCCAGTTTCCTAACTTTCTTTACATATTAAGCCTCGGAATTTATTCCGAGGCGGGATACAGTTTCAACATGAAAAATTTTGACTTGTGTGTACACCGTAGAAGGGGAAGGAACTAGATGTAAGCAAGCGTTGGCGAAGTCTCTCTGAAAGAGACTCGCTTGCTTACATCTAGTCTGTGAAGATTGCATCGAAAAGCGATGGCGCACTTGGTGTCTTAGGGTAAATCACAAAAATCAAAATATTGGCGATCGCAACTCAACCAAGATATCGCATATGGCAGTAAGCTGTTTTATTTAGAGGATTTATAAAAATTTCCCACTATGGCAACAATTAACGACAACTACCTTAAGCTGAAAGCTGGTTATCTGTTTCCGGAAATTGCGCGTCGTGTCAACGCTTTTGCAGAAGCTAACCCAGATGCCAAAATTATTAAGCTGGGTATTGGTGACGTCACCGAACCATTGCCAGAAGCTTGTCGGACTGCGATGATTAAAGCTGTGGAAGAAATGGGCGATCGCGCCACTTTCAAAGGTTATGGTCCGGAACAAGGTTACGCTTGGCTACGTGAGAAAATAGCTCAATCCGACTTCCAAGCGCGGGGATGTGAAATTGATGCATCGGAAATATTTATATCTGATGGATCTAAGTGTGATACTGGTAATATTCTCGAAATATTTGGCAAAGACAATACTATTGCCGTTACAGATCCAGTTTATCCCGTATATGTAGATACTAACGTTATGGCGGGAAATACAGGCAGCGCCAACGAACAAGGTGAGTTTGAGGGTTTAGTTTATCTGCCAATCACCGCCGAAAACAACTTTACCGCCACTATCCCCTCTCAACAAGTCGATTTAATTTACCTTTGCTTCCCCAATAACCCCACTGGTGCAGTCGCTACTAAAGAATATCTTAAAGCTTGGGTGGATTATGCAAAGGCGCATGGCTCGATCATTTTCTTTGATGCTGCTTACGAAGCCTATATCACCGATCCAGAAATTCCCCATTCTATCTATGAAATAGCAGGTGCAAAAGAGTGTGCGATCGAATTCCGCTCTTTCTCTAAAAATGCTGGCTTTACTGGTACACGGTGTGCTTTAACAGTAGTACCCAAGAACCTCACAGCCAAAGCCACAGATGGTTCTGATATGGAACTATGGAAACTCTGGAACCGCCGCCAGTCCACCAAATTTAATGGCGTATCCTACATCGTCCAACGTGGCGCCCAAGCAGTTTATTCTGAAGACGGACAAGCGCAAACCAAAGCGCTAATTAGTTTTTACCTGGAAAACGCCACAATTATCCGTGAGCAACTCACAGCCGCAGGATTAGCAGTCTACGGTGGTGTAAATGCACCTTACGTCTGGGTGAAAACACCCAATGGTCTTTCTAGTTGGGACTTCTTCGACAAATTGCTGCACACCTGCAATGTTGTGGGTACACCAGGTTCTGGCTTTGGTGCAGCAGGTGAAGGCTATTTCCGAATTTCGGCGTTTAACAGTCGTGAGAATGTCGAAGAAGCGATGAAGCGGATTACAAATCGTTTTAAAGCATAGCTTAAGCAGTTAAGAGGAATCACTTTACTACCACCTCAAAGCAGTATCTCACCGACGAGCAGATAGTAATATACCCTTCTTGATATCTTGCACCAACCCCATATCCCGCCTCAGAATTAAGGAATGAGGCTAATAGTATAAGCCCGTTAAAACTGACTCAAACACCGTCCTAGTCAGATTTATCTGACTTTCGCTATTAGCCAATAAATTTATTTATTGGCGGGATATGGGGTTGATGCAAGATATGATCTTCTTTACCTTTGCCCCTTTACTTTTACCTTGTTGTAAGTAAGTGGGTCAAATTAAATATAAAACCTCACCCTCAATCCCTCTCCTTACTAAGGAGAGGGAAGCCGGAGGCAGGGTAAGGTTTTATTTTATCTTTAATTACACCTACCTACCTACTAGTCCTCCACTTCTCCCTTCCAAAGATCATCCCCTTTTCTCCGGTTTTGAATAATTTTTGCCGGAGATATATTAGAGGACTTGCCCAAGGACTCTGGTAAATGCTTCGCAAATATTTTCGTACAATCTTCCTAGCATGGCGACAGCTAATTAAACAGAAGACTCGTTTGGCGGTGGCGGTGGTTGGTATTGCCTTTGCAAACATCATGATCTGTGCTCAGATGGGGTTTGAGGCTTCATTATTTAACAGTTCCACAGCACCACAAAGAAGTTTAGATACAGATTTGGTAATGGTGAGTTCCCATTTTAAAAGTGTATACTCAGTCAAAAGTTTTACTAGGGAACGATTATATCAGGCGTTAGGATTTAAAGGGGTAGAGTCAGTAAGTCCGCTTTATATGGGTTACGGAAAATGGAGAAATCCCCAAACACGCCGTTTGCAAACTATTCTGGTGTTTGGTACAGATCCAAGAACTACTGCATTTAAATTTCCTGAAGTTGAGCAAAACCGCAGTCAATTGCAAAAATTGAATACGGTATTGTTTGACCAAGGTTCTTTACCAGAGTTTGGCCCCATAGCTACTTTATTCCAACAACAAGCAATTCTAGAAACTGAATTAAATGATGTGAATATCCGGGTAATAGGTTTATTTACCTTGGGTGCATCATTTGGTGCATATGGAAATGTGATTACCAGTGACTCAACTTTTTTGCATTTATTCTCAAATCATCATCCACAGCAGATTGAGATTGGTCTAATTAAGTTACAACCAGATGCAAATCCAGAACAAGTAGCCAAAAGTTTAATCAATGATTTACCTGATGATGTCATGGTTCTGACTAATGAAAAATTTGCTCAGTTAGAAAAAGCTTATTGGGCAAAAACAACTCCCATAGGTTTTGTTTTTGGTTTGGGCGTGATTGTCTCTTTTATTGTCGGAATTGTGATTGTTTATCAGATTATTTATGCCGATATTGCCGATCACTTGCCACAATATGCCATGCTCAAAGCAATTGGATATAGCGATCGCTATTTAATCGTAGTTCTCCTTCAAGAAGCTTTACTCCTAGCTGTTTTAGGTTACGTACCAGGATTTATTGTTTCATTAGGACTGTATCAGATAGCCGCTAATGCTACTATGCTGCCCATTTTTATGACCATTGATCGCGGTATTACTGTATTTGTTTTAACAATAACCATGTGTATGATCTCAGCAGTTACTACAATGCGAAAATTAAATTCTGTTGACCCTGCTGATGTATTTTAATAATTGGTTGTCATTGGTCATTATTTTAAAAAGAGTATCGTGACGTACCCGTCGCTGACTCTCCCTTGTACAGCGCGGGCTTCTCAATGACTCCTCTTTGAGGACATTGATTGAGCTTTAAGGGCGTGCGTCCCACGCGCCTTTATATTTATAGCCGCGTTCAAATCTCTGCACAAACTTGCATGACAAATAGGGCAATCGTGCATTCTTTGAGATAGCGGCTTTTTAACTTTATGACCACAACTAGAACATTCTTGGCTAGTACCGCTTGGATTGACAGCTATTACCTTCAAACCAGCATTTACGGCTTTGTTTGAAAGTATTGATACAAACTGCCCCCATCCAGCATCATTAATACTTTTAGCCAATTTTGTTTTAGCTAGCCCTTTGATATTCAATTTTTCTACAGCTACAACATCATACTTATCAAGTAACGCTGATAAAACGATGACTCAAGTGATTGAAGAACTTATTGACACGCTACCAAACATAAAAAATGGCGATTCCACTCCTTCGGAGAAGCAAGCTACATCGACCCTCTGCTCTGTCAATCCACAGGATTGATTTGATTGTGGGTCAATTCGTCATCGCCCAAAAATTCATCCCGACGCTCAACGAAGCGATAGAGCGCGGGGCTTCTTTTTGATTAAGCTAAAATAGCGTATTATTTTTTCACTTGACTTTTTGAGGGAATAGAGCATGACTATTTGGGTGAATGAGCAAATCGATCCATCTGGCTTGATTTATGCCTGCATAGCCTGCTGTAATGAGTCACAAGCCCAAGAGTGTCATGAGTCTTTTAAGAAAAACTTGACTGAAACACAAAAAATTGCAGGTTGGGTAGCGCAGTTACGGAAAGTTGATTCTTGGGATGAAGTTCCAGTCAATGCTTTGAAACTAAATTAATTTGTTAATTGATAATGGTTATACCAATTAAATATGAAGCTGTACATTATTTTAACCCCTCTCAACCTCCCCTTACCAAGGGGAGGTGCCGAAGGCGGTGGGGTTCTTTCTATGCATCTTCATATGAAAATGGTATTAGTAGTGTCTACTATCTACTAACCCTCTTGATCAGAAGTTAAGAAGATATAACCACAAGATTAAGAAATAATAAATAATTAGTAAAAGCCGCAAAGGCACTTATTCTTTTATATATATTTGATGATTTTTTTGAAACTTTAAGAGTTATCATCTATACAAAGGAAAGATTAAAAAACTGAAAAAAAGAAAATTATATAAGTGAACTATCCAACGCTTAACACTTTTGTTGCAGGCTATCCTATTAATTTGGTTGGCACAAGCGGACAAGCGGTTGAGATTTCAATTCATTCTCCGAGTCAGTACATTTGTGCCAACTGCGAACGGATATTACCTGATTGGAAACATCAGCTTTTTTTGTGGGTGGTGATTGTTTTACAAAAATCTAGTTACGAAATGATAGTAAGTACGCCAGAAATTGAGGCGGAAAAACAAAAATTACGAGAAAAATTTATGAGGTTTGGCTTGGATGTGGCTTTTAATCTGCGCGATCGCGGTTATTTCACAGACCTCATCGACCCCCGCACAGGCTACCCTTTGCTTTCTCATCCGGGGATAGTTCCTCATGATGACACAGCAGTCGTCAAAGCTTTACTCGGTTATCCAATTATAGAAAATAAATGCCGTGTCCTAGTTCATCCTAGATGGGGCATGGCAGTTTATCCTAGTATTTTACTCTCAGTAGCCCCCCCAACAATCATTAAAAAGGCAATTAAAAATATCGCCCCCTCCCATGATTGGAAAGAAATTGATTAGTTGTTGGTCATTGGTCATGAATCAGTTAACAGTTAACAGTGAACAGTTATCAGTTTAATTTTGATAACTGATAACTGATTAGTTGTCCCCCTTGTCCCTAATCAACTCTTCTTCGGTTTCCGCAACTGCTTAGAACCAATTGGCCCAAGAAGTTGATTGAGGGCGCGCAGTTGTTCTGATGTACCCATGGCAATTAATACATCTGCGGGCATAAATACTGTATCAGGAGTAGGGCCACCGATCAGAGTGCCATCGTTACGTCGGACAGCAAGTATCAATGCACCTGTTTGTCCTCGCAACCTGGCTTGTCCAAGAGTTAGTCCCACCACCGGACACACTTTGGGGTCGAGCAAAAATTCTTCCATATATAACTGTCGATCTGTACCTGAGATAATTCCATCAACAAAGTCCATAACTTGGGGTCTGAGGGCCGCAGAGGCCATTCTTTTACCACCAGTGATATAAGGAGAAATCACAGCATCTGCACCAGCGCGTTGTAACTTTTGCAAAGCTTCTTCTGTACTAGCTCTAGCGATCGCTCGAATGTTTGAATTCAAATATTTAGCCGATAGTACTGTGTATAAATTTTCTGCATCGGAAGGAAGAGCTGCAACTATACAAACTGCTCTATCAATGCCTACTCTCAGAAGGGTTTCATCTAAGGTGGCATCACCCTGGTATATAGTGTAACCAATTTCTTGGGCATTTCTAACAGATTCGGCATCAGAGTCAATAATCACAAAACAGACGCCTTCTGCTTGAAATTCTATAGCAATTTGCCGACCAGTCCGACTGAATCCACAGATGATATAATGCCCTGATAAAGATTCCATTGTCCGTCGCACCTGCCGATATCGAATTCCTTCTTGAAAGTAGCCTTGAATAATTGCTTCTGTAAATCTATTAACGATATAACCAATAGTAATTACACCCATTAAAATTAAGGCGATAGTAAATAGTCGTCCCCTGTCCCCTAGTGGATGGGTTTCACCATAACCAACAGTAGCCAAGGTGATTACTGTCATATATGCTGCATCTTCCCATGACCAGCCTTCTACTAAGGCGTACCATAAAGTACCAATCAAAAAGACACCAGCAAGAGCGATCGCCCCTACCATTAACTCTTTTTGGATGCGTTGATATTTTTGTTCCAGATTTGAGTACACAATTATTCACCATCGCCACTCGTTTTGAGGATAACTGCGTATCAGCTTAAGATGAAGTCAATTTTTAGGGAATTGATCAAAGTGATTGTAATTAATTAGAGTGAAGTATTAGGTCAGGATAAGAAATTTTGACGGATTTCTATCAGACTAGTGAATCACCCTATAATAAAAAATTTAGGGAGCCAAACAGGTGAGCCTAGAAACTCTATTTCAACAACACCCCATTACTCCAGAGTCAGGTACTGCATTATCTAGCGCTTTTGATGCTGATAGTTTTGATGCAGTTGTCATGTCTACCTATGGGCGGTTTCCCCTCGCTTTAGAGCGGGGTGCAGGCTGTCGCGTTTGGGATAATCAAGGGCGAGAATATCTCGATTTTGTAGCAGGAATTGCTACTTGCACCTTGGGACATGCTCACCCAGCGATGGTAGAAGCAGTAACACGGCAAATTCAAAAGCTGCATCACGTTTCTAATTTATACTACATTCCCGAACAAGGAGAATTGGCAAAATGGCTCGTTGAGCATTCCTGTGCCGATCGCGTATTTTTCTGCAATTCGGGAGCAGAAGCAAACGAAGCTGCTATTAAGCTGGCGCGGAAATACGCTCATACAGAGTTGCAAATAGAACGTCCAATTATTATCACTACTCACTCCAGTTTCCACGGACGCACATTAGCAACGATTACTGCCACAGGACAACCAAAGTATCAAAAGAACTTTGATCCTCTAGTGCCGGGATTCCACTACGTACCTTACAATGACATTTCGGCGGTAGAAGCAGCAATTAGCGAGTTGGATGAAGGTGATTACCGCGTTGCTGCAATTTTAATTGAACCATTACAGGGAGAAGGCGGGGTTCGTCCGGGGGATGTAGCCTACTTCCAAAAATTACGGCACATTTGTGATGAGACGGGCGTGCTACTGATTTTCGACGAAGTGCAAGTCGGAATGGGGCGCAGTGGTAAATTATGGGGTTACGAATATCTAGGGGTAGAACCGGATATCTTTACTAGCGCCAAAGGTTTGGGTGGTGGTATCCCCATCGGCGCAATGATGAGCAAAAAATTCTGCGATGTTTTTAGAGCAGGTGAACATGCTAGCACCTTTGGCGGCAATCCTTTTGTTTGTGGTGTGGCTTTGAGTGTTTGTCAGACTTTGGAAAAAGAGAATATTTTACAGAACGTTCAACAACGGGGTGAACAGCTCAGAGGTGGCTTAAGAGCGATCGCCAGCAAATATCCCAATCACATCGTTGATGTACGCGGTTGGGGTTTGATCAATGGTATGGAATTAACAGCAGACATTGAACTTACCGCCGGTGATATCGTCAAAGCTGCAATTAACGAGGGTTTGTTACTTGTACCAGCCGGCCCTAAAGTCATCCGGTTTGTACCACCCTTGATTGTGAGTGAAAAAGAAGTAAATACAGCGCTGCAAATTGTTGATCAGGTAATGGCGACTGTCAAAAACTAGCGGTGTGGGGGAATAAGGGTGTAGGGTGTAGGGAAGACAGCGCCCAAGGGAGTTCAAGCTCCCTTGGGCGCGATCGCAAACTTAATCAAGTATTAACTCTCACATTAAACCCACATTCCGCACTTCAAATTGAAGTACAAAGAGATTACATCATGAGAA
>NZ_JCACKS010000041.1:0-60163 GCF_059505505.1 Pelatocladus sp.
GCTATGTAAGACATAATTACCTATCGCAATGGCAAAATAAGCGAACGGACAGTAATTAATCAAACGTAACGCACATTATCGATACTTCTTTGATGGTAAAGAGCAAGCAGAGAAATCTGTGGATTACACAGAATGGGTGATGATGGAATCAATGCAGCTATACCCACCTGTTTGGGCATTAGGACGATGCAAGCCGTTCATAGTGTTGGCGATCGCGATACTTTATTATCCTCATTGGTTGATTTCCCACAATTGCTAAGGGTTCAACGTTGCTAGTTACAACCGTACCAGCTGCGATAATCGCTCCATCCCCAATCGTAACTCCTGGAACAATCACGACATTGGCTCCAATCCATACATTGCGCCCAATTACCACAGGTTTATGAATATAAACATTATGTTCATAGGGGAGAACATTACTTTGATAGTCGTGGTTTGCCGAGAGAATTACAACGTTGAATCCGATTGTTGTGTTGTCGCTAATTGTAATTCCGCCACGCCCATCTAATATCACATCCGGACCAATGTAAATTTTACTGCCCAAGGAAATATTTTCAGGGTGTTCGATTCTAATTTCTCGCCGAAATCGAACTCGTGAACCGCAAAATTTGAGTTGCTGCTTTAGCTGTTGATGTTTGTATTGCCTGATTTTGATTTGCAGATATTCTTCCCACTGCACCAAATGAGGTATTAATATTTGCTCCAATTTAATAATAATTTTATTAGCGATTTTGTTCATATTTTTTCAGAACTGGACATTGTTTCCTAGTGAAGCTCCTAAGTTAACAAAGCCTGATTTATAAAACCTCGTGGGAAATGTGGAAAATATAGCAACAAATCAATGAAACAAGAATCCCTGTCTACTCGTTTCACGAAAAGCAAGTTACAGTCGAAAGCAAGATAACGAGGGTTAATAACCTCGTCTGCTGACACCGCTCAAAATACCTGCACCAATTGAAAATAAAATGATTGCCCAAATAACGTAGGTTGAAATTGACTTGATAATACCAATTCCTAATAACAGATAAATTAAGGCAGTTGATAATAAAGCAAGACCAACAGAAACACCAATAATATACAAAAGTTTTTTGGCTTGTGGGTTAGGAGACTGGCTCACAAATATCACTCCTCTTTTCAAAACTGAATCAATTATTTCTGATGTTCTTAACAGCAAGCGTAAGTTAACGGTTGAACACATCCAAAAACTTGGGGAATTTTTTAAGGTTTTACCTGCTGTATTTTTTCCAACAAATTCCTTATATATCGAATTTGGCTAATTTTTGCAATCGCTAGGGCAAATTTTGACAAAATTTTGATACACTTGGAAAAATTTACCTGCGGGAAAGCACTTTTAGAGTGTCTACATTTCCTTATGCAGTTCAATGATTATTAATATGTCTTCTCAACGTACAATTCAAAGTATATATACAGATGGTGCTTGCATCCACAACCCAGGACCTGGTGGTTGGGGTGTTGTCGTCTACTTCAGTGACGGTTCGGTTCATGAAATAGGCGATGCTGCTGCTAAAACCACTAACAACAAAATGGAAATGCAAGCCGCGATCGCAGCTTTATCTTTCCTAAAAGCATCAGGACACACTGAACCAATTACTCTCTACACTGACAGCGAGTATTTAATTAACTGTGTAACTAAATGGATCAAAACCTGGAAAAGAAAAGGCTGGAAAAAGGCTGATGGTAATCCTGTTCTGAACCAAGATTTGCTCGAACAACTTGAGCAACTCAACAGCCGCCAGGTAGAATGGCAACATGTCCGGGGTCATACTGGTAACGAAGGTAACGAACGCTGTGATGCGATCGCTCGTGCTTTTGCTAGTGGAAAAAATCCATCGCTGCAACAAATTTCTGATATCAATCTATTTGATGATTTTTTACGGACATCAACTGATGTTGCAGTATCAAGCGTATCTAATTCTGATCCCGAATCGATGATAATTAACAAAAACATACCAGAGATCAGTACCTTCGCATCAGAAATAAATATGACAGAGACATCGAATCATTCAACGCTCTCCCATGAAGAATTACCTCGTGAAATGAGGGTAGTGCAACTCCGCAACTTAGTGGAAACCCTAAGAATTGCTGACGAAATCGCCGAAAAAGGTTACTTAGTTACTAGTTCTGAACTAGCAGATTTAATGGATGTCCACGCTAGTGCTGTTACTAGTCGTGGTGATCAATGGCGCTGGCGTAACTGGATTGTTTCACGAGTCCGACGAGAAGGTAATCAAATTCTTTGGGAGTTGGAACGTGGCGATCGCCTGAACGATGAAAATAATTCATAATTCATAATTTCTTCCCCGCCACTGTCGTGGAGTGCTAATTGCTGATAAAAAGATTCGCACTACGGCTAAGGGATCAGCCAGTGGGGAAAGCCAAAACAACCAACCACCTCTAGATTGAGTGCGATCGTAACAGGGTGCGATCGCCAACAGCATACCGAAGCGAATTACCCACAGAAATAAATTTAGTCCCAGTAATACCACAGGAGGATTAGGAGAAAATGGGAGGTGGGGAGAAAACAATAAGTAACTGAGGATGATCAAAATAGGTAAAGCCTGAGTAAAACTTAGTACCCATAAATCGGCCCATAGCTGAGTGCGAGAAGAAGCATCTTTTAAGTCGAGACTCCGACCCCATTCATTCCAAGTCTCTATTGCTCCCTCATACATCCGTACCTTTAAGACTTTTGATCCATCTAAAAAGCCTACTTTAAACCCAGAAGCAGCTATGTGTCGAGCCAAGGTGACATCATCACAAAAAGAACTTTTGGCACTAGTATAACCACTGACAGCAGCTAATACAGAACGGCGGCATAAAAAGCATTGACCGTTAGCCATGACTCGTTCTGGTTGTTGTGTATTTATACCAGCAGGATCGAATCTGTAAAGCAACGTCATTAACAACGCTGGTTGTAACCAGCACTCTCCAGGATACTTAAGGATGAATTGAGGCGAGAGAGAAATTAAATCATATTCTTGTGTGATTGCCGTTTTTAGCAAACCCGCAACTAAACCTGGTGATGGTTGAGTATCAGCATCCATACCCAAAAACCATTCACTGGCTTCACAAGAGTATAAAAAACCATTATGTAAAGCCCAAGGACGTCCTACCCAACTAGGTGGTAAAGGATCATCGGTGATCAGCCGAAAGCGGGGGTCTTGTTTTTGTGCAGCTTTGACTAAATCAGGGGTACCATCCTGAGAATTACTATCTACAACAATTACTTCTCGGACTTCGTAACTTTGGCGACTTAAGCCACTTAACAAGGGGCTGATCCTAAGAGCTTCATTTAAGGTAGGAATTACTACACTAACACTACCTAAAATATCTGGTGTTGGGTTTTGTGCTGTCACCGGGGGATGACGTAGAGGGCCTTTGAGCAGGCGCGACAGTAAAATTGCTACTGCTGGTATTTGTATAAGTAGTACAAAAAGCGAAAAGGCACTGATGATACTGAACCAGTCTATCACTGTAAAAATACTTGTCAGAATATTTTGAATAATATATGGCTTTATTTTCCCGCCATACCGTGATTTCCTCGGCTGGCGGTGGGCGGTTACTTAAGAGCAACTTCTACCGGAGCTATTTGCCCTTTGTTGGTAGCAGATTCTACAGCAAATTCTGTAGATGTACTTTGAGTCTTCCACCATAAAACTACAGCTGGTGTTATACCCAGGAATAAACCGAGTAAGACTGGTATGGGAAAACCAGCCGCTAAACTCATGACTGTAGCAAAGGCAAAGTTGCTGAGATAAACAATTAAAGGTAAATTAAGTTGCGATCGCTCTAATTTTATCGGTGTATTCCGCCACAATAATGCAGCCACCATCATAAACACTGAACCAGTACCCATCCATCCACCAAAGTTTTGATAAGGCATACCAAAAAAGGCTCCTGGTTTCTGCCAATACCAAAAAGGTAGAGATGTTTGGCTCATGGCTGGATCTAGTACAAAGTCCCAGGAAGTCAGCAATAAAGCACCCAGAGCGATCGCACCCAGATGACGCCATAAACTAGGTTTTTTGTCAACCTCTAAACCAGCACGGGCTAATAGGTAAGATACAAATCCTACGTAAAACCAAGACAGAGGAATAGTAAAAGGTACTAAACCCCCAATTTTATAACCCAAGCCACTTAAGTAGCTGTAATGCCCAAAAGGAAAGCCAGTACTGGTTCCTAGTAATTCACTACTCAAAGAAATTAACACTGATGGCAGCAGAAACAAAAGCCACAAACCTAACCCTAATGTTCTATAAGCATACAAAGAAACTGCTGCTGCTCCCAAAATCATATAAACTACGCCGCCTCCAGCCATACTCCATTGCATGGCGGTTTGTCCAACCTCGGCTAAATTCAAAATTATTTCAGCGTGAGGAACGACTAGTAATATTCCTACTAGTCCAAACACCATTGATACAATATGACCAATTAGGCACACGCGTTCAGCGATAACAAGTTGTTTCATGATATTTCCTGAATCAAGATGTGACACGTGGCTACATTACTGCTAACAGTTTACAAATCTTTAAGAATATATATAACTTAATTTTGCTGAAAATCTTCTATTAAATTGCTCAATTGTATTTTGGCAGAGCATTATCGCCTATTGATTACAGACAAAACAAGTAAGAAAATCTGGTTATAGTAGAATTTTTACATTCAGCAGAGTTATGAAGCATAACTCCCTACTCTGGCGATCACAACTTACCTCATGCCATTTTTGAAAAGATTACCCTGGCTTTCTTTAACACTGCTGTTGCTTACCTACATTGTTTTTGGCTGGTTACTTGCGAGATCAAAAACTCAGCCTATATTGTGGCTGGTATTTGCGATCGCTACTGTGTTTTTTATTGCCAGCTTGACTATTCCTTTCTCAAAGGTGAGTGACTATTCTATAAGCTTGTTTAGATCAAATTTGAGGTCATTTGGTGTCACCGTATTTGGGGCTTTTTTATTCTTTCTCATTCTTGCCCGTTTTCGGCTCTTTCTTGATATTCTAGTTATAATTGCTGCGTCTATGTTGGTGAGAATAGATTTTCAAGCCGCAGGTTTTAACCAAGGTCAAGTCTTTTGGATCACAACTACCTTTTCTTTGATAGGTTTAGCACTCGGTGCATTAGTAGAAAAGTTGATGTCGCAATATGGTCTAATTCTTTAAAATTAGGGTAGGTAGCAACACCCACCCTAAAATTATTAATTCTATGATGCAGCAACAGCTTCGGTAACAACAGGATAAACGCTAACTTTTTTACGAGTTTTACCCTTGCGTTCAAATTTTACGACACCATCAACTAGAGCGAACAGAGTGTCATCGCTACCAATTCCGACGTTATTACCAGGGTGAAATTTAGTCCCACGCTGACGCACAAGAATATTACCAGCGCGAACAACTTCACTACCATAGCGTTTGACACCCAATCGTTGAGCATTTGAGTCACGACCGTTTCGTGTACTACCTGTTCCTTTCTTATGAGCCATGATTTTCTCCCTTAAAAAATTATTCTCCGGTTGATGGTTGATAGTTCATTGGAATAACCAACAACCAATCAATAACAAATTATTCAGCAGATTCTTGTGCAACCTCAGTTGTTGCTTCGCTATCTGCTTCATTACTTACAGTAGTTTCTGCTTCTGAAGCAAGCACAGATCCATTAAGGCTAATGGAATTGATCATCAGCCTAGTGATTTCTTGGCGATGTCCGCGCTTTTTGCGGGTTTTCTTTTTCGGTTTCATCTTATAAACCAGGACTTTACGACCTCGCAAGTGTCGCATTATTGTCCCTTCTACCTTTGCTCCTGCTACTAACGGCTGACCAATAGTAACTTCACCGTTGTGTTGTACCAGCAAGACTGAGTCTATGCTAACTTGTTCATCGGGTTGGGCAGAAAGCAGTTCAATGTCGTAAAAGCGGCCTGGTTCAACTCGTAGTTGCTTACCGCCAGTTTCAATAATTGCGTAAGTCATGTAATTGTTCTTATGGGTTTGCCGTACAGGTAGCTGACTTTTGTATAAAATAAACGCGAGCGATCGCGTTTTTGAACTACCGTTGCCAGCTTTTGCAATGCGTCTACCTGATCCGAGCAGGAATTAGACAGACAATCTGTTATCTTACTTTACAAAATCTATTTTAGTCAAATAAATCTGGAATATTTAGATCAAGTATACTCGATTTAGGAATGCGATATTCAAATAAAATTGGTATAAAATATCAGCAACAAACGACAAATAGCAATTACTAATGATTGTAATATATAGTATTTGTCGTTGTTTTGAATTTCAATTGCGAATAGTATCTGTATTTTCCCAAGACGGAGCAAATGATGGAATTGATAAAGAGCAAGCTTTCCATCCAGATCTTACTCCTACATTTAACAGATTACACATACCTCCACGCTGTCCTAAAGGTGTGTAATGCCGACAGTAGCGACAAGCAGAAACACAGGATTTTAAAGTTGCCATAATAAATTGTTTGTGATAAAAAACCTTTTCGTTGGGGAGAAATTTTCCTCATCAAGTATGGCAATTATTTCTTCAAAACTACCTAATATTTGTATAATTTCATAAAAAAAATTTGCATTGCTAAATAAAAATACATATAGTAGTTTCTACTTACGTATAATCAAGGAAGATTATATAAAAATACAATAAATGTCTGGCTAAATAAATTCAGTATTAACACTTACAAATAGTAATACCAATAAAATTTAATAGTAGAAAAAATATGAAAAGAATTGAAGTCGAAAAAAGATGTATTTTGATCGGTTTAGCAGGTAGTCAGTAATGAGAATGGCAGAAGATTTGATGATTGAAATGCAAACAGTATATGAAGAATCAACATTACCTGACAAACCTGATTTAGAACAAATTAACAAATTGTGTATAAAATTAGTAGAAATGCAGGGGTGGGATTAGAAGTAGAAAATTACAAGTTAAATATTTTAACTTTTTGTTATTCTGTAGTGAACGCTACTTTAACGGTAAGTCACTATGTGTCTATAGGATTTACAGCAAAAATTTCAAAGACTCAGCGACTTAATGAGCAACATTTAATGATTGAAAAAACATTCAAATATGAATGAGGTTAATTTGTGTTAAAGAAGCACTGTAATATCTCTATTCTGAATGTTCATCAAGTTATGAATCAAATTATTAAGTTTGTAATAACACTTATGTCAGGTTGTTGGCTAATACCGGAAGCTGCAATCTAAATTGTGTATCCTGAAGACAACTGAACATTATGACAAAATGGAGGTCTAATGACTCCGAAGATTATGCGTAAGCTTTGGTCTGTAATTGAAACGACCCAAACAAAGACGCTGTTGCAATTAGATGATGCTAGCTTAGTCCAGTGGTTGGTTAAGCAAACCAAAACCCAAGCTTTGCTAGACTGCCAAGAAACAGACTTTCTGTGTGACTACATTCAATCTCGGCTACCCCTCATCCGTGATCTTGCTAATGAACGTCAATATTCATGAAAATAGTCATTGGGCATTGGAAATTAGGCATAGTTAACAATCGCTAACTACTAACCATTAACTATTAACAAATGACCAATGACTAATGACTACTAGTAATTTTTTGTGGTAAATATCCTTCTATTAAACAATCTGCTCCCACCACACGCACCTCAACACGTTCCAAAGACAATGCTTCAGTCATGGTGGTGAAACCCAAATCACCAACGGGTGTTGGAGCATCGCTACCACCAATTATTTTTGGAGCAATGAATGCGAGGATTTTCTGTACTGCTCCCTGAGCGATCGCATTAGCTGCTAGAGTTCCACCACATTCCCACAGCACGCTACAAAAACCCCGTTCGTAGAGGTAAGACATCACTTGTTCTGGTGTCAGTGGTGATATTTCTATTACTTCAACTCCCTGCTTGATCAATATTTCCTTAGAAACAGCATTGGCTCCTACATCTGTCAATACCAAAGTAGGAGCTTCTTCAGTTTGCCATAGATGAGCTTGTGCAGGTAAATTGAGAGTGCGACTCATTACTATCCGTAAGGGATTATGCGCCTCCTGTTGGTGACTAGTTAAACGAGGATTATCTAATCTGACCGTATTTCCACCGACAATTACAGCATCGCAGGCAGCGCGTAATTGATGCACTACACTACGAGCTTCCTGGTTAGTTACCCAGGCGCTATGACCAGTAGTCGTAGCTATTTTGCCATCTAGTGTCATAGCGTATTTCAGTATGCCCAAAGGTCGTTTGTAGAGAATGCGGTGGATAAAACCTTCATTGAGCCGACGACACGCTGCTTCTTCCACTCCAACTATTACTTCTATACCCGCCGCACGTAACTTAGCAATACCACCACCGCCTACTAGTGGGTTGGGATCAACCATACCTACTACTACCTTTGCCACTCCAGCAGCCACTAATGCTTCCGAACAAGGAGGAGTGCGTCCGTAGTGATTGCAAGGTTCAAGACTAACATAGATAGTTGCCCCATGAGCATTTACACCTGCTGCTTTGAGTGCGAAAACTTCTGCGTGCGGTTCACCTGCACGGGGATGAAAGCCTTCTCCAATAATTTCACCATCTTTAACAATCACTGCCCCCACCATTGGATTTGGGGAAGTGCGCCCCAAAGCGCGCTCGGCAAGTTCCAAACAGCGTCGCATCATTGCTTGGTCAAATTCAGTACCTATTTGTTCTTGGGGATGTGAATCTGATTTAATCACTGAGTTTACTATAAGTACATTTTTATAACTGGGATCAACTAGGGACTAGGAACAAACAAATTAAAAATCTAAAATGACAAATTTTTAATTCTTCTAGTCCTGATCTTCCAACTCTAGCTTTAATCTATCTTGCCAGAGGTTGGCAAAATTCCAGAAAAAATTAAGGGTGAGGACAACTTTGAGACAGGGTAGAATTCTCGGTCACCTTTCTTAATTTGAGGGTAAACGTTATTAGTAGGCAATTTCCATAGTTTTACGGTTTTCGGAGCAGAAAGCCCTGATAGAGTAACTCATTCTTGATACATTGTCGCTTTTAAGCTACGTTTTATAATTAAACTATGACTGATATTGTTCGTCCAAAAACCCTGAAAGTCTATGCTACGGAAAATGGCAAGGAGCCTTACACTGAATGGCTTGAATCTTTAAAAGACTATGTGATCCGTTCAAGGATAATACGACGGATAGAGCGGCTCAAGCAGGGCAATTATGGGGATTGCAAGTCAGTTGGTGATGGTGTACAAGAGTTGAGGTTTTTCTTTGGCAGTGGCTACCGCGTTTACTTTGGAGAATCTGCGAATGACTTGGTAATTCTCCTGTGTGGTGGCGACAAGGACAGCCAGGACAGGGATATAGAAAAGGCCAAAGGATATTGGCAGGCTTATCAGGAGGAACAGGATGAGTAAGAAACTCAGAAATCATGATGAAGTTGTGTTTGAACAACTACTAAATCCGGAAATGGCAAAGGCTTACCTGGATATTGCCCTTGAAGAGTACGAGCAAGATGGCGATTTGGGGTTTTTTCTAGAAGCACTGCGGAACGTAGTGGAAGCACGGGAGGGGATGACGTGCCTTGCGGAAAAAACGGGTTTGAACCGCCAGAATCTTTACCGGGTTTTGTCTCAAGAAGGAAACCCTGAACTGCGAACCATCAGCCTGATCCTGCACGAACTCGGCTATCGCCTGAGTGTGCAACCGATTCAGGCATCATAGGAGAAAGAAAGCAATTTGATTTTAAGATTGTTGCTCGGCTAATTTCAATTGTTGCCACCAACGATTCAGAGGAAAATAAACCACTGGCGCCCAGAGACTACTAACTATAGCAGAGGCAAGGGCAACCTTTTGGTAATAGCTCCAGATATCTACTGCATTGCGATCGCCCATTAAAACCAACTGTACAGCAAAGATTGTTTCCACCAAAACAGCCATTCCAAACACAATTAAGGCGATTGAAATAAAATCTTCTTGAATAAAACGTTGTTTTTGCAGCAAAGCTGTCAGACATCCTACTACTGCCAAGCTGAGAGCATGAGTGGGATCGCTTGAGGTCATCGCATCTTGAAGTAATCCCAAAATTATACCCACGAATGCACCTTGAAAAGCTGTACGCTTCACACTCCAAGCTACTACCCAAATTAATAACCAATTAGGGCCAATACCTAATAGTTCCATACCAGGAAGACGAGCGAGCAGCATCAGCAAGCATAGGAGTACAGATCCAAAAATCACAGCCCAATTCACTAGTAGTCGGAGGCGGGGATGCCAACGTGAAATGGGGTTGATTTTTATTATGGATTTTCGCGATCGCGATTTTGGCTTATTTTGCCTGCCACCTCGAAATGCAGGAATTTTCATGTGCAAAAGACCTCTTGCAAAATTATTTTGTGGTAAAATGAGGGGTTTTCTTTAAAATGCACATCAAAATCTATACGGAGAACTTTTATTACCTCATTGCAATGTGTGATAGAAATGGAACGCAAATTTTAAAATTTTTCCATTTTACCATGAATTATTTTTGCAAGAGGTCTAAAGTACACAAAAAAAATATATATAATTCACCCTACCCCACACCGAAGGCGCTTAAAGGGTGTCTACACCTTATTTTTGTGATTGTGGATTTTCTAGTTGTTGATTTTCTGGTTTGGGATATACAGTTACCCAATCCAAAGAACGAATGGGTGGGAATAGTTCTACTTTCGCCACCGATGCTGGCAGTTTTTTTAAATCTAGAGATTTAATTTTTCCGATTGCCAAACCAGAGGGAAACTTTTGACTATAAGTAGACGTGACAACTACATCCCCAGGTTTGACATTGGGAACTTTTTCATAAAACTCCAGTACCGCTTCTGCGGAAGCGTCACCCCGCAAAACTCCCTTGGCTCCAGTACGGCTGATATTTATACCCACCTTACTTTTCAGGTCACTGATTAATAACACGCGGCTAGTATTAGGAGTAACATTTTCTACTAGACCGACTAACCCACCTTCAGCTTTGACTACAAAACCTTCTTGAATTCCCGCCTGACTACCTCGGTTGAGAATTACTTGTTGCCACCAATTGTCCGCACTGCGTCCCACCACCCGTGCTGGAATCGGACGCGATGAGAGCGGTTCTTTTTCTACGTAACCTAACAACTGTTGTAGCTTTTTATTCTGGTTTTCTAATTCTGTAATTTGGGCTTCTAATTCTAATACACGAGAATCTTTCAACCGTTCTTCTGGAGTTGGACTTGGCTGCAAAATCTGGAACTGGCTGGTAACGCCCTGATAAATTTCCAGTAACAAAGCTCCTTGAGTTTGTCTGATTACCCAAGCTCCACCAACTATTAGAGACAGTAGCCCAATATGAAATCCTTTATGATCCCACCAGCGACGCGCTGTAAACATATATACCTTTATCTAGTCGTGTAAATATTAACAACATTGAATTATTGACAAATCCAATATCTTGGATTGCTTATTTTGATTACATGTTCCGGGAACGTCCACTGAAAACTCGTTCTAGCTGTTTGAAGTTTTCTAAAACACGACCTGTACCCAATACAACACAGCATAGAGGATCGGCAGCAATGTGGGTTACAATCCCAGTTTCATGGCTAATTAAGGTATCTAATCCTTTCAGTAAAGCGCCGCCACCTGCTAGCATAATGCCCCGATCAATAATGTCTGCTGCTAGTTCTGGAGGTGTACGTTCCAGAGTCCGTTTCACAGCCTCAATAATGACTGATAGCGGTTCTGACATACTTTCACGAATTTCTGCTCCTTTGATGGTTACAGTACGTGGTAAACCAGAAAGTAGGTGTAAACCTCGGACTTCCATCATCAAATCATCTTCATCGTGAATCGGATAGGCAGAACCAATACGAATCTTAATATCCTCAGCAGTACGTTCCCCAATGACCAGGTTATGAACTTTCTTCATGTACTGCATAATTGATTCTGTTAGTTCATCTCCAGCAATACGAACTGATTCACTCAGTACTGTACCTTGAAGACTTAGTACTGCTACTTCTGTAGTACCACCACCAATATCAATGATCATGTTGCCAGTTGGTTCAGCTACGGGTAATCCTGCTCCAATCGCTGCTGCAACAGGTTCGTCTATTAAGTAAACTTCTCTAGCACCCGCTTGCGTAGCTGCATCCATCACAGCTCGTCTTTCTACACCTGTTACACCACTAGGTATACCAATGACAATTCGAGGTAGTACTAGTGATTTACCCTCATTAACACGCTGGATGAAACTTTTGAGCATGAGCTCGGCTGTATCGAAATCAGCAATTACACCATCGCGCAAGGGGCGCAGAGCAATCACATTTCCAGGTGTTCGACCGAGCATTTTTTTAGCATCTTCTCCTACCGCCAGTGCTACCTTTTCGTTTTGGTCGATGGCAACTACTGATGGTTCTTGAAGAACAATACCTTTACCAGATACATACACTAGGGTATTGGCGGTACCGAGATCGATACCCATATCTCGCGATAAGGAAAACTTACTGAAAAGGCCCACGCGTTTTGTTGCCCCCTATTTCGATACTTTTGACTACTAACGTGAGAGAGAATTGTGCAGGATTCTATTACTTTTTTTGACCGTAGTCTAGTAAAGCAGGCTATATTTTGTATAAGTTTTGGGAATCTTTTGCCTGTTAGTTTCTGCTACTGTTTTATATTCTCTGACCGTAGACACATATCCGTACGCTTTTGTATTGATAAAAGAGTAATTTTTATCATTATAATCAGTAATTATATTTGTTAAGTATTTAACATCGTTTTTGAGGCTTGATAATTCGCTATTATAAAAATCATTGTGTAATGAGTACGTCTGTACTGAAAGGCAATACCTATGAGCATTAATATCGTCACCCTAGTTGGTCGTGTAGGCGGCGACCCAGATATGAAGTATTTTGAAGATAGTGGCAGTGTCAAATGTAAATTAACACTGGCGGTGAGGCGGCGATCGCGTAATAGTGATGAACCTGATTGGTTCAACTTGGAACTATGGGGAAATACTGCGGAGATCGCTGGTAGGTTTGTGCGTAAAGGAAGTTTAATCGGTGTTAAAGGTTCCTTAAAGTTTGATACTTGGAACGATCGCACCACTGGCGCTTTGCGTTCTTCCCCAGTTATTAGAGTAGATCAACTAGATTTACTAGGTTCCAAGCGGGATGAAGCAGAGATGATGGATAATAATCCTAATAATTTTTAATTCGTCATTGGTCATTGGTCATTGGTAAGAACAAATGACTAATGACTAATGACTAATAACTAATTTCCAACGTTACTGATGCTTCTACCTGCTGTTCGCCACCTTCTACAGGGGTGGAAGCATCTGCTACCTTTGCTGCTTCTGCACGAAACATAGGACGTGGTGGTGGCGGTGTCGCATTTGCACCGTTAACTTGAATGCTCACTACTTCTTTACGCTGGAAACCCAAAGCACCGAAAACAGCATCAGCTTGCTGTTGAGCTTCTTGGGTAGCTTCTTTGAGTGCTTGCTTTTGAGCTTGTGCGATCGCCTCATCAGTAGCCACAAAACTAATACCGTTAATCTGCGTTGCACCAGCTTTGACAGCTTCATCTAACAATGAGCCAGCTTTCTCAGTACCTATACGGAAACTCACAGTATTGTTGGCACTATAACCAGTCAAACGCTGAATGTTATCTTTATAACTATATACTGGATTAAGAGTAACGCCAGTAGTTTGTAATTTTTCCACATTACGAGTCTTGAGCAGTGCTACCACAGCCGATGACCTACGAGCAGCCTCTTGTTGTGCTTCCTGGGCTGTTTTAGCTTGTACCTCTACACCCAATACAACTTGAGCTAGAGTAGCAGGAATTGCTTCTACCCCGCGACCAGTAACTGTGAGAGTCCGTAACATCCTTTGTTTCTCTTGTGCTAGCACAGGCTGGGTGAAAGTGAGACATACAAGTACACTTAAAGATAAAGTTTTCCATAAGTTCTCAGTCAACAACCGAGAACCCAACCAAGCGGGTTTATTCATAGATTTCACTCCTCTAAATTACTTTTTGGTAGTTTTTAATTGTTATTTGTTTGGAAGTAACAGTTTGATATCAAAACTTTAAGATAATTCTGCGTAGTAATGCTTGCAGCCTATCTATTATATATACTAATACTAAAAAGTATTATTTAGAACATAGCCTTACTTTTAGCTAAATCAGCAAGAAGCCTCACGCCTACCCGATAGGGAGGCGTTGAGATGAATTGCGAGTGAGTTGACGACAGTCTTCCGACCAATGCGACAGCGAGGAAGGAAGATATGGAGGAAACGAACAAAGTATTTACTTTTGCTCAGTTAAGGAATCAATTAATTCTTCAATTACTTGAGTCACAGTTTTATCTTTGTTTACAGCATATTGTCTTAAATCTGACTTTTCCCGTTAAGTCGTGAAACAACGAAATAGTAAGGGTTTCACACTATATTTTATTCTCAACAGCTTAAGCTTAATGAGAATTAATCACGAGAGAATAGGGCTTTGAGTTATGGGTATAGTAAGCGATCGCTCCATCAAGGAGATAACGGGAAAAGTCAGCTACGGTGACGAGCTGCGGGCGTTGCGGAAGCTGCAAAAGGACTACCCTAACGCACCGTTTATTTTCATGTCGTCAAGGAAATCACCACTAGCTTCGACTCTATCCAGGGAATTGTGGAGCAGGCGGGAAACTTGGCACACTTGCCGTCCCCGGTTCACGCCCACATGCTCCGCCATGCTTGCGGCTACTATCAGGCGCGAGAAAAAACGAATATCGATACTATCCAGGGAAGTATATATTCTACAAAATCGAGATCAAAGCAGGAAACTTCATTTTTCCATTACATTATTTTTACAATTTCTTTTTCTGCAATACTCAGAAAATTATGAAAATTATTTATATGTCATATACAGTCTTTTTAAAATCTAGCTTTGAAACTATCGGAGGAAAATGGAACCTTTAGTAACCATAGCGACTGTAATCGTAACTCTGATATTCAATGGAGTTTTCGAGGGATTGGGACAAGATATAGAAAAAGGTACTACCGCAAAAATTACTCAACTAATAGCTATCATTCGTGAAAAATTTAAGGCATCAGAAACAGAAGTACTACTTACACGAGCAGAAAAGCAACCAACAGAATTAAACATTGCAGCGGTGAAAACAGAATTGGTGACTCAAATGTCTGAGGATAAGGTTTTTGCACAAAAGCTCGCAGATTTGCTGAGAGAGCTAGAGTCGAACAAAATCATTCGCCATGTAATGGCCAGCAACATCAAAGCAAAAAGCCTTGAAGCGAAGGATATGCATCAGATAGCGACATCAGGTAGTTCTGTCGAACTGATTATGGGTTGTGGGTTGGAAATTGAGGGAGATGTCAAATTTGGTAACTTAACCCAGGAGAGCTAGAACTTTCAAGGGTAGGGATTTTGTATTTGGTCATTTTTTGACTATTTCAGCCGATGCTTAAATCCTGAAAGGACCAAACCACATTAAACAATTAAGAATTTTCTCAACTATTTTCGAGATTCTAAAAAACCTACTCTTGAAAGGAGAGCTAGAAGAATGACCGAGAATAAAGCTGTTGATGGTAATTGGGTTGGTGGTAATTTCACTATTGGAGATATTCATCAAACCATAGCACAGCAGAAACCTGACTTTTTTGAGCCAAACCTTGATCAGTATAAGCCACCAAAATTTACAAGTCTAAGGATTATACCCAGCCTCATCGAGCGCATTAGTCAACAAAGGCTATTGGTGTTGGGTGGAGATTTCAACATAGATAAAGCAGCTCTCGCTAGACATTTAGCATGGTGTTTTAGTAATAAACAATCCACTTCAAATAACCCATTACCAGTAAAAGAGTGGTATCGCAGTTCAGAGCCACAAAGTATTGATTTAGAACTCCAAAAAGCTGAAAAAACTACAGTTTTTATCTTGACGCAAGTTTCACCTCAAAATATTGGCTATGATTTATCTCGAATTCAATCAGTTGCCTGTGATCGGCATTACGTTATAGTTAGTACAGATTTACCTTTTGATAGCTGGCAAGTGCATTCAAATACAAGAAGAGCATTTTGCTACGAATTATCTATCGAAGAGATAGCTGATTCTCAAGATTTAATAAATAAATTCACTCAGGAAGACGAAGAGTCGCTTAGTAACTGGTACTATCATCAGTTAAATCCTCGTGAGCAATTACTCGCACTAGGATTGTGTTTTTTCGATGGTTTATTTGATGATCAGTTTTTTGCTGCTTTAGAGCAAGTGGTTCAAAGCACTTGGCAGAAAGGCGACCCTTCCCTGCGTGCTTTTGACTATTGTGACTTAAATAATCTTCGTAATTTTTTTAATTTCGTTGAAACAAAATCTCAAGGCACTAAAGTTGAAATTCGGTTTCCAAAACATCGCCAAATGCTGCTCAAGGAAGCGTGGAATAACTATGGTAGACGAATTCTTGCTGTGCTACCAGTCCTTTCATCTCTTGTAGAAAATTCAGTTAAGTATTTTGCACGAGAATTATATGGTTCCGCAGCACGACGCAATCAGCTACGTAGAGTTATAGGTGAGACAATCAGCGAGATTGGCTCAATCTCTAGCGATGCAGTTGAAGATACTTTAATCAATTTAGCAGCAAATGATCAAATTCAGATACAAGCTGTTGCAGCACGATCAATGGCATTGTGGCGTACTTCTAGTAACGAGCAAGGAAATACAGTAATACAAAATGCAGAAAATGATCAGAAACTCTTTAAGATCTTACAGAATTGGCAGAAAGATGCTCGTTTTGTTAGTCAAATTCAGAATTTATTCTCTGATAGAGATGAGCAGAAAAGTAAAAATCCTTACGACTATATTCGAGCAACAATTGCTCTAACTGTGAGTTATGCTGCTTTGTATGACCAACCCAACGAGTTACACCAAGAACTATATAAGTTATTAAAAGAGCTAGTCGATGATCCGAATCAGCTTGTACTTGAGCGCCTCTCTGAGCATACTTTACCTATAGTAATTCAATTACATCTTAATCAGCTAGAGAGTATACTGTGCGAAATTGCACAACGTGCTGATGGATATTTATCTTGGGGAATTAGTTCGGGTTTGGCACTGACTTATCAAGCTCAACCTGATGAGGTTTTGAGAATATTACAAAAGTGGCAAAACTTTAATGAACATAATTTTCTAGCACATGAAGATAAACAAAAAATAACTCCACAGCAATCTCTATTAGGTACTGTAACCTTAACTTATGGAAAGATCCAATACAAGGCAGGAACTAAACAACTCACAATTCAAAAAGCATTTCAACGTTTAGAAATATTTTTCAATCAAGAAACTAAATGTTTTCAACGTTTAGAAATATTTTTCAATCAAGAAACTAAATATGTTCGTCAATGTGTATTAATTGCAATTAGGATGATGATAATTCAATCCTTGAATGACATTGAAGAACAATTAAAAGAGTTTGTTTCAAAACTTACAATTGAGGAACGTGGAATAATTATAGAAGAATTCACTAGACTTTATCTAAATCAACGCAAAGAACTTAAAAATGGTGATAATGAAGTTGAGGTAAAAGGTCTTCGATATCAAATCTGGATAGATGCTAAAAATCGCCCGAATACTGCTGTCGAAAATACCATGTTATCCTGGCTCAAGGATGACACCTACGCAATAGCTCAACAGATGGCGGTGCAAGCATTACTATGTTTTGCCTGTGAGCTAGATCAGTATGAGGAACGTAGAATTAGAGAATTGGAGGGTAAATCCACTCGAGAAATATCTTCAGTAGAGATAAGTTATATTGCTACTAAGCCGATAGATTCCAACTTCTATCTTGGTCAATTAATACCCTTGTTAACTACGATTACGAAGGGAAGTGATCGAAAAACTGTTTGCAATTTATTGCCAATAATATACACATATAATCGGTCTCATAAGAGATTGATGCAACTAGTTCTTGATAGTTGGTGCAACATCACGGATAACAAAATCAAAGAAATATCAAACCTATTAAAACGTGGTATTGAGAAAGCAAATAATTTCCCCAAAGTTATTGTTCTTTTTGGATGTGGAGTTTTACTAGTTCCATTTGTCGCGGGATTCGTAATAACTGCAATAAATAATTATAATATATCAATCGATAGAAGCTCGGAAGAATGGGAGAATGGCGTAATAACTGCAACTAATACTAAACGTCAATTTGCTTCATATCAATTTCCGAAACCATATACTCGGACATCAAAAGGTAGTGGACATTTTTCGCAAAACGCACAGTTTGGTGATCAAAAGTACGTGTTATCTTCCTGGAACGATGATTTTGCAACTATTCCTCAGTCAAAACAAGAGGCACTTCAGTCCTATGAAGAAGTGATGAGCTATGTTTTTGAAAATAAGGGTTGGAAGAAAGGTAATCTTCAAATAAAGCGTACTGAAGTGGATATCAATCAAGCAAATAGTGGTACATTCTATGAAGCGTTATACACAATTACCGCTTATGATCGCATCTACTTATGCCGTATCAATACCTTTCTGAATGAAAATTTTAATGATAAAGCGGCAACCAATCTACTTTGTGCTTCTAGTACTCCTGATAAGTTTGAGATTGAAAAAACAGAATTAGCTCGATTTATTGATTCGTTTCAAGCTCTCTAGCTTTAGAGAATGCACTAACATGATAGTTTTGGTAGAGTCGATGGGGAGTAGTCGGGTAAGGTTCGAGCGTCGCCGCTCTCCCCTCTCCTAAGCAGGGCTGTTTCACTCCACAAGGTGAAGGAGTTTGTCAATATCATGAGAGATAAATCTTTGGGCAATTGTGATGGAAGTATGACCATTTCGGCGAAGTATATTGAGTGCGATCGCTCTAAATAATGGAAAGATTTGCGGGAGCGTTACCGAGACGGATTGTTGAACTATCTTCTTTCAAAACAACATCTTTTACCCAATGAAGGCAATTCTCGATACCCCAATGACCGCGAATACCGAGGGCAAACTCCTTGGCTGTGCAAATCAAACTGCTAATGTAACAAACAATCTCATGATATTTCTTACCCTTCCTTGTGCCAATTCTTTCGACCCTAATTAAAGATTGTATTCCCGTCTATTCTGGGTCAACTCCATTGACATCATGGAAAACTTCGACAGTACGAGTTGTTGATCTATCTCTAGTCTTTTCGCGTATTGGCCCTATCTTGATGAACTAGGAAAAACAGTAGATAAAGCTGAGGAATCTCTCGATATAGCTCGTGGTTATCTAGAAATAAAAGCTCTCGAAAACCTTAACCGTAGCGAAGAAATAGCACAAGAATGTCTGCAAATATTTCAAGAGTATCACTGCCGAAAACTGGAAGCATCTGCACGTATGTTGTTGGGCGAAATTTACCTGAAACGTACCCAACAAAATCAGCCAGATGCAGAGGCGATCGCAACTCAATTTTTAACTGAAAGTTTGGAAATCTACCGAGATTTAGACTTGCAAGAAAAAACTGCGGAGGTAGATGCAATACTCTTACTTCGTCGTGTCCCCTAATACATTATTAGTAGATGAACTGTTGGAGATGCTTTCATGGCGTATTGGTTACTCAAAACTGAGCCGGAAGAATATTCCTACTCAGATTTAGAACACAATGGCAGTACAGTTTGGAATGGAGTTAAAAACGCCCTAGCCCTAAAGCATCTACGGACAATGAACATTGGTGATTTGGCATTAATTTATCACACTGGCAAGGAGCGGCAAATTATCGGTGTAGCAGAAGTAACCAGTCAACCTTACGCTGATCCAAAATTAAATGATGTTAAACGAGTAGTTGTAGATTTGCGAGCTGTTCAAAGAGTGCCTCAACCGATTACTCTAAGACAAATTAAACAAGATAGCAGCTTTGCAGATTTTGATTTGGTGCGTCTTCCAAGACTATCTGTAGTCCCAGTGTCAGAGTTACATTGGCAGCGTCTTCTACAATTGTCGAAGGGGTAATAGTTATTTGTTGACGGTTGGTGGTTGATGATGGATTCTCCAAATAACAAGCAACGAACAACTAACAACATATACATTAGTAAAGAATGATTTGCACAGAATCAATGCAGTTTATAAGCTCAATCAACTTCTCGTTACCCTTACTCGCAAACACAGGCGAAACAGCTGATAGTTCGCTGGTAGTGGCAGCAGTACTGCTGAGTTTGGTAGTAGTATACTTTGCTAGTAAACTTGGTGGAGAATTATCTAACCGCTTTGGTTTACCACCTGTTTTAGGTGAACTCGTAGGTGGTGTAGTGGTGGGTGTATCTGTTTTGCATCTGTTAGTATTTCCAGAAACAGGCGCAGATAGTTCAGGTTCTTTAATCATCTCGTTTCTGAAAACCACTGCTGGTTTGACTCCTAATGCAGCAGAAAGTGTGTTTCTTACTCAGTCGGAAGTAATTTCTGTTTTAGCAGAACTGGGTGTAATTATCTTGCTGTTTGAAATTGGTTTGGAGTCAAATTTAAAAGATTTGATGTCCGTGGGTATTCAAGCGGCTATTGTAGCAGTGGTAGGGGTAGTCGTACCTTTTACTGCTGGTACAGCAGGTTTGATGATTTTGTTTGGTATCCCCGCAGTACCAGCAATTTTTGCTGGAGCGGCACTCACTGCTACTAGTATTGGTATTACTTCCAAAGTTTTGTCAGAATTGGGGCGTCTGAATTCCAAAGAAGGACAGATTATTCTTGGTGCAGCTGTCATAGATGACGTACTAGGAATTATTGTTCTGGCGGTAGTAGCAAGTCTTGCCAAAGATGGTGCTGTTGATGTTGGCAAAGTAGTTTATTTAATTATCAGTGCTAGTGGTTTTCTTTTGGGTGCGATCGCTCTTGGTAACATTTTCAACAAAAGTTTTGTGGCGATCGTTGATAAACTCAAAACACGTGGTGAACTGGTCATACCAGCGTTTATTTTCGCTTTTGTAATGGCATATATTGCTGATGTCATCCAATTAGAAGCTATTTTAGGAGCTTTTGCAGCTGGTTTAGTTTTGGAAGAAACAGATAAACGTAAAGAACTCCAAAAGCAAATCGTTCCAATCGCTGATATGTTAGTGCCAATTTTCTTTGTGACTGTAGGTGCAAAAACTGACTTGAGTGTTTTAAACCCAGCAGTTCCTACCAATCGAGAAGGTTTGATGATGGCTAGTTTCCTGATTATAGTAGCCATTCTCGGTAAAGTTATTACAGGCTTTAGCATATTTGGTCAACCTCAAATCAATCGCTTGGCTATTGGTGTGGGAATGATTCCTCGTGGCGAAGTCGGATTGGTGTTTCTTGGTATTGGTTCGAGTATTAATATTCTCTCGAAACCACTAGAAGCAGCAATTATCATGATGGTGATCATCACAACCTTTTTAGCCCCTCCTGTGTTGCGGTTCGTTTTCCCAGAACCAACATTAGGATCACCAGACTCCAATGATTTACTTCTAGATGCTTCCTCTGGAACTTCGTTAGCAATAAATTCCTCTAATAGTGAAAATCTAGAAGCAAATTCAAATTCTCAAGAAGCTAAGTAAATACTCAATTGCTTTTTTAAGCTATTAGAGGATGTTTGAAAAGTATTGGGCGAATATAATTCGCTACTACACAAGCGTGACACGTAGCGGCTTCCTGAAAGGAAGTCCGCGCAGGCGGACTAATGGAAAATTAAAGGTTTTAAAATCGCATCGGCGGGTTTTGTCTCGTGTAGCCGCGCAGGGCGAACATCGCTCAGGCGAGTAACAATTTAGACTTTTCAAACATCCTCTTAGACTTCATTGTAGAAGCCTGCAAGTAAACTGGTTAAATCAGTAAACAGTTATCAGTGAACAGTATTAATAACTGATAACTGTGGCTACTGCAAATGTTTAGAAGTTTTCATGAAGAGAGGAAACTTCTATGCTGCACAATCCGTCACTTCTAGTTATGATTTTTAGGAGCTTTCTTAATTACTAAATAGCCATACATTTAAGTTGCATAAATTGCGAGATTATCATTTATCAATAATTAATTTGAGAGATTTGGTGTCATACGCAAGACAGAAGCATCACTTAATAGTCTTGATCCATCAATTTAGACAATTTAGAAAAGCTGATATTTGGTTGCTGGTAATGAGCCAAAAAATCAATATCCCAAATTACATAAGAAGGAATGCTCACAGCAACAGTACTTTTGGCTTTTGTGTAGACGTTATAAATGGCGTCTCTAAATTTGGCTACCTTATTAAGGAAACTGGTTCAACTACCAACAACCGAAAAATTCAAAAAATCTTTGTGCAACACAAGTGTATATAGTTGGGATTGACTGCTATTGTTAAACTTATCATTTATTGTGCTGATTTAACTTGGTGCTTTGTAGATGAAAATTTACTGCCATAAAGGCACAGTAAAAGTAGGTAAAATGCTAAGATATTACGCCATTATTTGCCACTTTATCTAAGTCCAAAATAATATACGCGGCGACATATTTTGGCAGTAGTGCCAACTCTGACAAATGAAATGAAGTAAGTGAGAAAAATTATACATGAAATGCCAACTATTGAAACATTGGGGAAAAAGAATTTCTCTGTTTTACCAACTTATCAGCCTATATAACCAGCAGTTTGCTACTTAACTTACTCATCAAATCTGAAGATTATTCAGTTAAGGGAACTTCAAAAAATCAATTATCCAACTCCTGCACCTAATAAAATTTATTCCCCCTTATCACCTGCGATTGGATAATTTCTTATTTGGCAATCCCCAATTATCTATCATAAATGTGACTCAGGAGAAAGCACTGTGAAACTACACTGGTTGATACCTAGTACCGTCTTAAGTATCTCCTCTGTTTTATTGTTGTCGCCTGCTGATGCAGCGAATCTAGAATCTTGGCGTTTTGATAGCAATCAAAATCGCTTAGAAATCAACACCGACGGTGCTGTACAACCCACAGCCCAACTTGTTTTCAATCCTACACGATTAGTAATTGATTTACCTGGAATTAAATTTGGACGTCCACAGCTTGTTCAGTCAGTAGGTGGAGCGATTCGTGCTGTCCGCATCGGTCAGTTTGATCCCCAAACCACAAGAGTGGTAATCGAACTGACTCCTGGTTATACCCTCGACCCCAAACAGGTAAAATTTGAGGGTATTAGCGCCAATCGTTGGCGGGTGCAATTACCCAAGCCAAAACGGGAGGAAATTGCTACCTCGCCTAACAGAAATATTTACAGTGTGGTCAAAACTGAACCTCGTACCTCATCCAATAATAGAGAGACAGTAGCTAAAGCCACAGCAGGTGCGACTAAAATTGAAAATTTACGCGTCACAGGAGATGGATTTTTTGTTCGCACCAGTGGTGGAAATCCAGAGGTGAAGGTAAAACGTAGTGGCGATCGCACAAACATTTACATGGATATCTCTAGCGCCACTATCTCACCGAATCTGGAACAGCGCAATTTACCAATTAACCGCTATGGCGTCAGCAATATCCAACTCTCGGAACTAGAAACCACACCACCCACAGTCCGATTGACAATGCGGGTAAACAAAAATAGCCCCGATTGGCGAGCAAGTGTAAGTAGCGCCGACGGTTTGATAATTTTGCCCAATGCTAGGATCAGTAAATTGCCCAAGGGTAACAACTCTAATATTTCTTTTGGCAATCAACAAAAACCATCACTATCCCTTAACTTGTCTCGTAATTCTGACTCCAGTAATTCTGAGTCTCGTAATTCTGATAATGATAATAATAATGAGCCAGTTACAATTGAATCCGTAGAATTAGCTGATAATAACACCCAATTAATTATTAAAGGTGATCAATCTTTATCTGGTAATGCTGGCTGGGATAGATCCTCCTCACTTTTCCGCATCACTATTCCCAATGCTCGTTTGGGTTCTAAGGTCAAAGGGCCAAAGTTCAATGCTAATAGCCCAATTTTACGGGTACGCCTACAACAGCAAAACCCTAATACTGTTGTAATCTTTGTTCAGCCCGCAGCAGGAGTACAAATTGGCGAACTTAACAAACCAAGTCGTCGGCTTTTAGCTCTAGATTTACGACGATCATCAAATCGAGTTACATCGAACGTTGTTTTACCTCCCTTACCACGACCGAACCCGCAACCTTTATCAGAAATCCCAGTTAATCGACCCCAA
This sequence comes from Pelatocladus sp., assembly GCF_059505505.1. Lineage (NCBI taxonomy): Bacteria > Bacillati > Cyanobacteriota > Cyanophyceae > Nostocales > Hapalosiphonaceae > Pelatocladus > Pelatocladus sp. Next base: position 24,132 of record NZ_JCACKS010000041.1, read on the forward strand.
CCCACGCCGTCACGTCGCGTCAAGGGAAGAGTGGTAGTGCTTATAGATCCAGGACATGGTGGTAAAGATTCCGGAGCAGTTGGTATTGGTGGAGCAAGAGAAAAGGATATTATTCTACCTATTAGCAAAAAAATAGCAGAGGTTTTGCAACAAAATGGTGTGCAAGTTGTATTAACGCGGAGTTCTGACTACTTCGTGACTCTTCCAGGTCGAGTACAAATGGCTGAACGTGCTAATGCTGATGTATTTGTCAGTATCCACGCCAATTCAGCTGGTGCAGGTCGTCCGGATGTCAGTGGCTTGGAGACGTATTATTACGATACTGGTTTAAGTTTGGCACGAATTGTCCACAGGAGCATTTTGCAAAGTGTAAACGTCAGAGACAGAGGAGTACGAAAAGCCAGATTTTATGTTTTGCGGAAAAGTTCTATGCCCTCAATTTTAGTAGAAACAGGTTATATGACTGGTCGCCAAGATATGGCTAAGTTAAGAAGTGCATCTTACCAAAATCAAATGGCGGAGGCGATCGCCCGTGGTATTCTCCAGTATCTTCAGCGCAAGTAACTCATCAACATATTCTTTAATGATGACTTTAATGATTACCGTATTTATGCTGAAGCTACAACTTTTTTTCAGCAATTAAACTATGGTGTTTGCCAGTTTTACTCACATAATCAATGTATACATTACTGGAGACTACTCATTTGTATTTTGATCACAGCAGTGAAAACTCAGAAAGTATTGCTAGAATTTAACGCCATTAGCTGTAACTTTATAAAGTATCTTTGTCTGTAAAGTACAAACCAATACATCAAAATGTATAAGCTAATACTTGGGCGATAACGGTGTGAGGATTTGAGGGTTAGCCAATACTTGACAAATTACGTCTCCCATAAATAGCCAATCAGGAGAAAAAATTGTGAAACTACACCACTGGTTGATACCTACTACTTTTTTAAGTATCTGCCTGTTATCGTCGCCTGTAAAAGCAGCGAACTTAGAATCTTGGCGTTTTGATGCCAATCAAAATCGATTAGAAATTAATACTGATAGTGCTGTACAACCCACCGCTCAACTAGTCTTTGATCCTACGCGGTTAGTGATTGATTTACCTGGTGTGAAATTTGGGCGTCCACAAATTGTCCAGTCAGTTGGTGGTGCAATTCGCGCCGTCCGTATCGGTCAGCTTGACCCTCAAACGACACGGGTGGTAGTCGAACTGAATCCAGGTTATACTCTTGACCCCCAACAGGTAAAGTTTGAAGGGGTTACGGCTAGTCGCTGGCAGGTACAATTACCACAACCCCAACGACAGGAAGTTGCTACTACTCCCAGAAATATCTATAGTGTGGTGACACCAAATAAATCTAATATTCCTTCTAGTAATATTTCTAATACTCTTAATACTCTTAATACTTCCAATACTTCTATTAGTAAAAAACCTCTTCTGAGTGCAAATACTGGCACAACTCAAATAGAAAGTTGGAGAGTGACAGGAGATGGTATTTTTGTTCGCACTAGTGGTGGTCGCCCCCAAGTACAAGTAAATCGTAGTCAAGACAAAAGCACTATTGATATTGATATTGCTGGTGCCACTTTATCACCAAATTTAGTACAACAAAATGCAAGTGTAAATAGATACGGCGTCAACAGCATCCAATTTACTCAACTGGAAACAACACCACCCACAGTCCGCATGACAATGCGGGTAAATAAAAACAGTCCTGATTGGCGAGCCAGTAGTAGTGCTATTGGTGGTTTAGTGGTATTACCTAATGGCAGTGTATCTAAACTACCCTCTGATAGTTTAGCTAACAATCCTAGTTCTTCCCCTATTCCCAGCAATGGTGTGGCAACAATTCAAGCTGTGGAACTTAGTGCGACAAGTAAACAGTTAATTATTAAAGGCGATCGCAATTTAACTGCAAGTGGTGGTTGGGATAGATCCTCTGGATTATTCCGCATCACCATTCCTAATGCAAAGCTGTCTACCCCTGTCAAGGGCCCGGTAATGGATGCAAATAGTCCTATTCTTCGGGTACGCTTGCAACAGCAAGATCCTAATACTGTTGTAGTTTACGTCCAACCTGCTTCAGGAGTGCAAATTGGGCCAGTTAATCAAATTGGTGATCAATTTGTCTCTGTAGAACTACAACGGAATCGTACTTCTGTTGTCTTACCTCCCCTACCACAAGCAAATCCACAACCATTACCAGTACCCAATCCTAAGAATCCTGATACTGTTGTACAATCACCTGCGCCACGTCCAAACCCCAGAGGAAAAGTAATAGTAGTAATAGATCCTGGACATGGTGGTAAAGACTCCGGTGCGCCTGGAATAGGAGGATTATTAGAAAAAGATGTGGTTTTACCGATTGGTAAGAGAATAGCGGCTATTTTAGAGCAAAATGGCATTCAAACAGTGCTAACGCGAGATGCTGACTTTTTCGTAGAGTTGCAGGGAAGAGTAGACATCGCAGAGCGTGCTAATGCTACCTTGTTTGTTAGTGTTCATGCTAATTCTGTAGATAAGCGTCCAGATGTGAATGGACTAGAAGTTTATTATTACGACAGTGGATACAATCTAGCTGAAGTTGTCCGCAAAACCATCCTGCAAAATATTTCTACGCTCAATGACCGAGGAACGCGCAAAGCCAGATTTTATGTCCTTAGAAAAAGCTCTATGCCTTCAATTCTCGTGGAAACTGGTTATATGACTGGTCGGCAAGACAATCCCAGACTAGGAAACCCTGAATATCAAAATCGTATGGCAGAAGCAATAGCTAATGGTATACTTAGATACTTAAAATCACGATAGAAGTGTAGTTAACTGTTGTCTGTTGGTTGTTCCAATCAGCTACCAAAAATCAAGGATGAACAAAGCGTTAATAAATCCTATATCTTTGAAATATCGCAACACCCATATCAAAATCTGTCTGTGATATCAAGTCCGGCTAATTACTTAAGATATTATTCTGACGCGGTTGGGCATTGGGTATTGGGTATGAAGCATAGTAATATCCCAATGACCAATTATCCATTACCGACCTTAACGGATAATATTAAGTGTTCAAGCGGACATGATATGATTTCATCTTTTCAGTTTCAAGGCAACTTATACGACTTCTCCCAAGAACCTCAACGCGCGCCCATTGGTATCTTTGATAGTGGTGTGGGTGGACTGACGGTACTGCGACAGCTATATCGCCAACTCCCAAATGAATCAATCATTTATTTTGGCGATACAGCTCGACTTCCCTATGGGATTCGCTCTCAAGCAGAAATTCTCCAGTTTGTCCGGGAAATACTCACCTGGATGCAGCAGCAGCAGGTGAAAATGATAATTATGGCTTGCAATACCAGTTCAGCCTTGGCGCTAGAGATGGTACGCGAGGAATTTTCCATGCCAATTCTGGGGCTGATTTTACCAGGAGCAAGGGCTGCGGTACAACAAGGGAAGCGCATAGGTGTAATTGCTACTCCTGCAACAGCTAAGAGCAATGCCTATAAACATGCTATTATCGAGATAAATCCCGATGTCCAAGTTTGGCAAATTGGTTGTCCGGAATTTGTGCCTTTAATTGAGCAAAATCGTATCAATGAACCTTACACAATTGAAGTGGCACGTTCCTATTTGGAGCCTTTGGTACAGCAACAAATAGATAGTCTTGTTTATGGCTGTACCCATTATCCTCACCTAGCCCCAATATTGCGATCGCTCCTTTCAAGTTCTGTGAAGCTTATAGATCCGGCGGTGCATGTAGTTGCTGCTTGTGCCAAAGAGTTAGACCTACTAGATCTTAAAAATACCTATCCAGCTTTACCAACCCGCTTCGTTGTCAGTGGTTGTCCACAACAATTTGCTGAATCCTCCACGCCATGGTTAGGTTTTACTCCTATGGCTGAGGTTGTATGTTTCTCCGAAAGTGCAGTATCTAGTAATTAGTCAATAGTCAATAGTCAATAGTCAATAGTCAAAACTTTTTTGCTAGTGACGCTTGACCCTTGACTGTTGACCGTTGACTAACGTACACTACTGACTTCGGTGACATTTGGTGTTACCGATACTTCTTGTACATGGTTTCCCTTGTTACTTGAAGAAACACCATTAGAAGTTGTTTTATTTCCTGTTCGCTTTGCCAGGGCTAATAACAGGTAAATGGTAAACAAGTATCCAGAAGCTAATATAAAGATCATCATAGGCATCTTCCCGTAAATCATTTTTCTACCAGTGCCTTTGCCAAAGAAATATAAGTTGAGTAAAATTAACAGAAATTCAGCCACGCAAATTCTTGATGGCTTCAATGTCACATACAAAGCTAGCGGGAGAACTTTCGTCCTTCCGAGCTAATTGATTGGTTTTACACGATTTTCTTGCAGACCACGCCTACTAAAGCAGCTAAATCATCTAATAGAAAATTAGCTGCTACTTCAGCAGTCTACCCAGTCTGCTATGTTTAACGCTTACCTTTGAATTGCTAGGAGCGACGCCGACACACAAACAGCGTCAAGGATGTGTAAACACTCTGCTTCCTCTAAAGGAAATCCACAGATCCCAGCGTGGAGGTTAGCACACCACAGGACACAACACAAAAATCACATTTTTGGCTTGACCTGTGATGATTAATCTATGCTCACGCAAGATTAAGTAAAAATACCTAAAGGCTATTTACATTTCTATAGTGAACATTTGGAAAAATTTAAAATCCCTAGATTTTAGCGTAACACAATAGCCCTGATTTTTCAGGGGAGTTTTGTGCTAAATCAAAACTTTTCTAAACTATCAGACAAGAGGTTTAAGAAAAATTTCTTTGTCTAATTAAATAATCTTTGTGTAATATTTTAACCGTAAAAAGCAATAAGTATTTTGTGGCTGTTGCCACGTTTACTCAGAAGTTATACCGAAAAAAGATTAATTTTTAATTAAAATCTTGCGTATTTGCTGGATATAGTAGGATTATACGCAATAATAATTGTATTAAATACATCAGCATAATGTTGATTTTGCTGAAAAGATCACAAGTATATTTTATTTTATTGTCCACAAAATAAGGAAGTTTGTAAGGAAAACTTTGCGCTGATTCTGGGTTATCTTAAAATGAGTATAGGATATGTAAACTTTCGTAACCTAAGCCAAAGTCCGCCAATCCATGACCCCAGCTACCTCCCTATTTTCCCCTGTGGAAGCAGACCTGCAAATACTAGCAGATAACCTCAAACAGCTAGTTGGGAATCGTCATCCCATCCTCTGTGCAGCAGCCGAACACTTATTCGGAGCTGGCGGAAAACGCATCAGACCAGCGATTGTTCTACTGGTATCGCGGGCCACAATGCTTGATAGAGACATTACACAACGTCACCGTCGCCTAGCGGAAATCACAGAATTGATTCACACAGCAAGTTTGGTACACGATGATGTGATAGACGAATCGGAAATGCGACGTGGGGTACCCACCGTTCATAGTTTGTTTGGTAACAAAGTTGCCGTATTAGCAGGTGATTTTTTCTTTGCCCAAGCTTCCTGGTATTTAGCTAATCTGGACAATTTGGAGGTCGTAAAACTGCTGTCAGAGGTGATTATGGATTATGCTGTTGGGGAGACACAGCAGGCATTAAACCACTTTGATACAAGTATTTCGATAGAGACTTACCTAAAAAAGAGTTATTACAAAAGTGCTTCAATCATTGCCAACAGTTCCAAAGCCGCAGGAGTAATTAGTGAAGTATCCAAAAAAACTGCTGAATGCTTGTACGACTATGGTCGCAATCTAGGTCTAGCGTTTCAGATTGTCGATGATATTTTAGACTTCACTAGTTCGATAGATACTTTGGGTAAGCCAGCTGGTTCTGATCTTAAAAGCGGTAATTTGACTGCACCAGTGTTATTTGCCTTGGAAGAAAAACCTTACTTAGAAGTACTGATTGAACGAGAATTTGCTCAAGAAGGGGATTTAGAACAAGCATTGACACTAATTCATGATAGCCAAGGTATCCAACGGGCAAGGGATTTAGCCGATCACCATGCTAAGTTGGCGGCGGAACAGATGGGTGTGCTTCTACCCTCAGAATCACGTCAGGCATTGATCAAAATAGCTGATTACGTGTTAAGTCGGCTTTATTAGGGATTGAGGATCGGGGATGGGGGATGGGGAAGTGAGTTGTTAAATTATTCTCCCTTGTCCCCGATCCACTTTTCCTAATCCTCAATCCCCAATCCCTGATCCCTCAAGCAATATCTGGTGGGACTTCGCCCTTGGAACGAGGGCGATTTTTTTCTAGTTGTTGTTGGACTAAATGCTGCAAATCGCTTCGCTTGACTTCAATTCCATTTGTATTGCTCTCAGCCGTGTCAAAAAATACTATACTATCTACGGGTTCTAGCGCCAGTAGCTGAAACAATATATGGGTGACAGGTATGGGGGCAGCTATTACTTGAGGGTCAAGCCCAGCACTATAAGATGTGGGAATATCCTGTAAGGTAGGAAAAGCATAAATTACCTGCTTTTCTTCTTGTGGATTTCCACGGTTGCTTAATGTAGTTAAGACCCATTGCTCATCCAGGTTCTGAAGAATGTGGTATTGGGGATGGTGTAACTTCTGAGCGATCGCACTAAGGGCGGGGGCAATTGCCGCGACCAGTTTGGGTGTAATACCATCTTGGGGTGCATTATCAATCAGCGATTGGATTTGTGCTTTTAAGTCCATAATTACCTGTAAACGGCTTATCGGTATTGGCTATAACTTCAACGGCTGTGCAAACAATCAAACAAAAACTGGGAATCATAAAATTAGCCACATCCTCAAGGCAAGACTGCCTTGCGTTTAGCTTATACGTAAAACCCCTCCCAATACCCGCAGTCATACAGGTTGTCAACAAGTTTGTTAGGGTCAATTTAGACACGAAACTTATGAAATTAGCCGCAACCACAACTATTCAGGGAGAATTTTCTATCGGCGTGGAGGCGATATTTCCATTCCTTTTCCAAGAACTTCAGCAGTCAACTAAAGCTTGCGACCAGAATTGTCATGACGTAGCAATGCGAATTGCTGCCGAGGTCTACCGAATATGCAGCGAAAGTAAACGTATCCAAGCATCCGGTTCCGTAGAAAATTCGGCAATGACCCTAGCCAAGCATCGCCTGCAACAATGCTTAAGATATTACCAATTGGGTTCAAATCGCGGCAGGGTTGAATTACACAGTACCTTGAGTGCGATCATCTACCGTTACATCAATCCGCCACAAAGGCAATTGAGTTATCAAGGGCGACTAACTGTCATCGAAGATTTTCTGCAAAGTTTTTACTTGGAGGCTTTAAACGCTTTCCGACGGGAAAATCAATTAGAGGCTACCTACCGACCACGTACACTGCTGGAATTAGCAGAGTACATGGCATTTACGGAACGCTACGGGAAACGACGGATTCCCTTACCAGGACGTCAGCAACAGTTGATCATTCTACGAGCGCAAACTTTCTCGCAGCAACAACCTCCAGAAACTTGTGTAGATATAGAACAAGCGGCAGAAGGTAGTGGTGAAGCTGATGGTTCTTGGGAAGATCCAGCAGTACAACAACTGCGAAGTGCAATGGCTACACAAACCGAACCGGAACCCCAAGAAGATACTTTGCGATCAGTTGTGGTTACGGAATTAATGAATTATTTAGAAGAACGCCAACAAACTGATTGCGCTGATTACTTTGCTCTGCGTCTGCAAGATTTATCCGCTCAAGAAATTGAGTCAATTTTGGGCTTAACCCCCCGTCAGAGGGATTACTTACAGCAACGTTTCAAGTATCATTTAATTCGGTTCGCTTTGTTGCATCGTTGGGAGCTGGTTCACGAGTGGTTAGAAGCTGATTTGCAAACCAACTTGGGTTTAACTCCTCAACAATGGCAAGCTTATACTGAAAAGCTTGACGAAAAGCAGCGTTCTTTATTAGAACTGAAGCAACAGGGACAAACTGATGAAAAAATAGCTAAAACTTTGGGTTTATCCATGGCACAACTCCAGAAGCGCTGGTTTAAAATTCTTGAACAAGCTTGGGAGATTCGTAACTCCTTAGTGTCCGGATCAAGTGCTTCTACTCATGAATAGTGACTCAGAAACCTTACAAAAACATTTACTCTCTCGGTTATTGACATATCCTGTCGTTTCCAGAGAGTATACGCAAGTTATATGTAGGGACACCAAAGGGGCAGAAAACCCTCTGCAATCAACCACCGAATTTACAAGTGGAGGACAAGAGGGATGGAAGCCCCATATATCTTTATTGGGAGAAATTCCAACTGTGCAAGAACGTTTCCAAGCCGTACTTAAACGTCGGTTAAAAGTTGAAGTTGAAGATCACCCTCCGCTATTTCCTTGGGAAACACAAATACTGGATTATCCAGAGTATATAGACGAACCAGTAATGCAACTGATTCCTTCCTGGGGTTGGGTGGCCCACCAGTCCAAACTGAATTTACCGACGCTTCTGCCGGAGACCATTTTCCGGCAATTGCTTGATAGATGTCAAGCACTCATCACATCCTCTGTACCATTAGGGGCAAAATTAGTCCAAGCAGTGGAGAGCTTTTTCCCTAACGAATCTCAAGTATTGAACGACTTAGCAGGGACAATCCAGCTCAGAGCCAACCTCCGATATGGAGACACCTTAAATCCTATGCCTAATCTGGATAGCGATTATTCAGATTTGCAACCACAGCAACAGATGCTGGTGTCGTTGCTGGCGGCTCAACAAGTGTTAGAAAGTTTGACTTTACCCATTTCAATGACAAACCCAGTCTTGGAAAGGCAATGGCTGACGAGTGTAGGTATTCTTAATTTAAAAGTAGAATATCAATCTCATGGGCCAGTGCCGAAATTACTGATTCGAGGAGATTTACCCTCGAAAGGAGTAGTCAAACTTCAAGGTAATGGTTCCCAAGCAAAAGCGGAGTCTTCAAGTCCTGGATGCTTGAGTGTTGAATTATGCTGTACTCAGCTAAATGAGGCTTATACCTTAATGGTTGAGTTGAAAGAAATAGAGCAGCAGCCTTTGTTGTTTGTGATTATTCCCACAAAATAACTAAATATTTGGCGATCGCTAGCACTGAAACTTGATAAAAGCCTTTGTTATGAAATGAATATCATCCTGGTTTTGAAAACGTTTGCATTTTTGAAAAAGCGGTTATTAGGGCGTCTACAGGCAGCTACAGTGAGGAGACTTAGAATACGAGAGAGGTTATAGTTGACCTCGCTCGTTTTGCGTCAGTAGCGTCTACTATTATCGCTTTATATACCAGTCTGCTGCTTTTTAACTCTCAATGTTTAACTTTTCCAGGATGAATTGGCTTGGCGTCTACCTTTAGGTGATGACTGGTGGCAAAAAATGCTCCAGTCACCTGTAACAGCAGAAGTAGAAAATTCAATTACCTTGCGGGTGCTGGTGCTAGCGTTGATAATTGTGAGTGTCGTGGCGACGGATGTTGCAGCTGAAACTTGGTCTAGTTTTTGGGCTGTACCACTATCGATATTAGGTTCTATTTGGGGTTATTACCGTCGTCGCGATCGCAATATCCCAGTTAAATTTTGTATTGCCATAGAAATGTTAGTAGCACTAGGTGCTTTCTTAGGGCGGTTGATGGGAGAGTTGAATGATACACGACTGGATTTAGCAGAATTCTTAATCCAAGTACAGGTACTGCATTGTTTTGATGTCTCCCATCGGAAAGACTTGGGTGACTCAGTTATAGTTGGATTAATTCTACTGAGTGTAGCAGCAAAACTGAGTCAAGCTCTAGCGTTTGCGTCAGTATTACTTTTGTTTTTAGCGCGCCCTGCCTACTTTAGTAGACTATCGTTCCTAACTTGGCTTAGAGCATTAAATATTCAGGTTAGATAATCTATTTTTGATTTAAAATTTTTAATATTGAATTTTGTGACGATTGTCGGACTGGGACTGATAATTTTTGCGGATGTTTCCGGTGAGTTTGCCAATTGAGACAAAAGGCGAATTTAATGGGCATAATATTATTAACCCTGGCTATGTTCGCCAAGGTAATACTAACAATCAAGATAATATCTTTCTTTGTAGAATAAAGCTAGACAGCACCACTGTTTTTGTGAAACAGGATAGTTACTGTTTTCATAATCAGTTTCAAATCGTATAGCAAACTCCAGTTTTTTTGATATTGCAAATCCAGACGAATTACATCCTCAAATTTACGTACGCTAGATCGTCCATTGACTTGCCATTCTCCAGTCATACCTGGTTTTACATCCAAACGTTGCCATTCTGGTACTTCATAACGTTCTACTTCATCGGGTGTGGGTGGTCTTGTACCGACTAGACTCATTTCTCCTTTGAGAACATTCCAAAACTGTGGTAGTTCGTCTAAACTAGTACGTCGCAAAAAGCGTCCTACTTTAGTAATTCTGGGATCATTGTCAATTTTGAAAAAAGCTCCTTGTACTTGGTTGTGTTTGGCCAATTCAGCCTTTCTGGCTTCAGCATCAACATACATGGAGCGGAATTTCCAAATGCGGAAGCGTTTACCCATCCAACCACAACGAATTTGACTAAATAAAATGGGGCCGGGATCGTTAATTGCGATCGCAATAGCAATAGGAATAAATAAAACTCCTATAATGACTAAACCTACCAATGCTCCAACAATATCGATTACCCGTTTCATCCAAGAACGGACAGAAGGATGTGTCGTCGGTAGCTGTTCTTCGAGTTGATTCTTAGAACGTAGTGAGAGTGAGTTACTAGACTCAATAGGAAAAACCTTTTCCAGTCCTGTCAGGTTGAGTACAGCCATGACTTGCGGGGTGACATTCCGCAGTATAAATTCTATCCCTTGATCTTGAGCAATTTTAAAATTACTTACCAAAGCACCTAAACCACTACTATCCATAAAAGTAGTTTCCTGAAAGTCAATGATGATTTTCTGCGGAATTGGTTGTGTTTTGGTGATATTTTGGCAAGTTTGCTTAAAGGCTACCGCCTCTAGCACGCTTAATCGCTCTGATACTTGCACTATTGCTGTGTCATGTAAGAACATCACTGGAAAATCTACCTCTTGGGGTTGGCTAATCATGAAACCCTGCACCTTCATTGCCATGTTAGTCAATGTAATATGCCAAACATTACTTAGTTTTAGTAAATCACTTAAACTGATATGCGATCAGTTCAAATCATAACTAATCACTAGTAGTCCGCTACCCAGGTTATGAACGGATTGAAATTGAGAAAATATCAAAGGATAGTACCCCTTTACTTTTGCTCCACCCGTGAAAGTGTCTTTTCCGGACAGCTAGATTACTGGAGTTGAAATTGGAGACTGCCAGTAAAGTTCACAATAGAACTAGAAGTTCAGAAATATCCCTGCTTTATGCTGAGAGGGCGCATACGCCTTTTGATCATCAAATGACTACTAAAATTGGTATTACACCCACAGCACGCCTGGTAGAAGTCTTTTCCGCTATTCAAGGGGAAGGTCTGAATGTCGGGACACGTCAGATTTTTATTCGCTTTGCTCTTTGTGATTTGCGCTGTCAATTCTGTGATAGCGCTCATACGTGGAATGCACCCACTAACTGTAGGATAGAGCGATCGCCAGGAAAACGCGATTTTGAAATCTACTCAAATCCTGTCTCTTTACCTATATTACTCGAATGGATCGAGCGGCAAAATATACCTTCTTTACACGATAGCATTAGCTTGACTGGTGGCGAACCTCTGCTTCATGCTGGATTTTTAGTGGAGTTTTTACCACAGATACGTGCAATTACTGCTTTGCCTATATATTTAGAGACTGGAGGGCATCGTCCAGAACAGTTGGCAATGATTTTGCCCTATTTAGACTCTGTAGGTATGGATTTGAAATTACCCAGTACTAGTGGTGAAAATTGTTGGCAAGAACACAGTAAATTTCTCCAACTTTGTTATGAATCACAAGTAGAAATCTTTGTCAAAATAATCATTTCCGACGAAACAAACCCGGCTGAGTTGGAGCGTTCGGCTTTACTTGTAGCACAGGTAAGTCCAGCGATCCCAGTATTTTTACAACCTGTCACTCCTTTGCCTGCTTCTGAACAATTCACCAAAAATCCTGTGCTTGCCCCTTCTCCAGAACAGGTATTGATGTGGCAAGCTTTGATAAAGCGCTTTGTTAAGCAGGTGCGGGTAATACCTCAAACACATAAGATGCTGAATCAGCTTTAGATTTAATAATTAGTGGTTATTAGTTATTTACTACTGACCACTATCTAATAACTAGCAATGTTCTTTTATAAAGATAAATGCAAGAATTAAGTAAAATTTGTGAATTTTTGATATAAAAAAATATAAGTTAGTTTGATGCTAACGTATTTTTTTATACTATAGTCTAATTTGTAAATCAGTAATTTTTGAGTTTAGCGACAAAGGGGACAAGGGGGAAAAACAATTAAAAATTAAAAATTGGGAACAAACTAAAACAAACAAAATAGATGAGAAAAATAACAAATGTGACCGATTATTCCTCCCAGGATACAGAGCAAACAGATTTATCTGTGGGGTCAATTCCATTTTATAAAATCGTTCGACTGAGCGCTCACGATGAAATCCAAAATCCAAAATCGATTGACCAACAACTATCTACTAGAATCAAGATGTTTACGTAACTGGCTACTTAAGAAATCTATGATAGTCACGACTATCAACAACACCAACATCATGGTTGTTGCTTTGTTATATTCAAAACCATCTATATAACTTTTTAACTGAAAGCCAATACCACCTGCTCCAACTACACCCAACACAGAAGCAGCACGGATATTGTACTCAAACATCCACAGTGTATATCCTAAGCCCAAAGGCAAGACTTGAGGTAAGATGCCATATTGCGCTGTCTGTAGTCTTGATGCTCCCGTTACTTGCAAATATTCTATAGAGCGAGAGTCTACTGCTTCGATCGCTTGTTGATACAACTTAGCAAGGTAGCCAATCGTATAGATGCTTAAAGCCAAAGTACCAGCAGGCGCACCCAGTCCGGTTGCTGCGACAAAAATTAAACCCAGAATAATCGAAGGAACCGAACGCACTATATTTTGTAGGAGATTAGCCAACCATTGCAACCAAACAGGAGCAATATTATGGGCGCTAGCAATAGCTATTGGTAGAGAAAGAATTGCTCCTAAAGTAGTTCCCCACAAAGACATTTGTATTGTTTCAACTAATGCTTGAATAGCAATATCTAAAACAGCTGGGTCTGGTGGAAATAATCTAGAAATAAAATCAGTTATGTAGGGCCAACTATTCTTAAGAAGTTCAAAATCTACCTTCAGACCCTGCAAAGCCCAAGCGTAAATTGCTATTATCAAGCAGAAAATCAGTAGGCGACTCAGCCAAGCAAAACGCTTCCAGAAAATTACAAAATACTTCATATTTATACTACTCAGTCACCAACGACTTCTACTCTCTAATCACAGAAAATTGGGCTTGCAAATTTTCACTATGACCATCATAAACAACACGTCCATTATCTAGGACGATCGCTCGTTGGGCATATTCTGCTGCTATACCCAAATCGTGCAGAACAGTGACAATGGTTATGCCTTGCTGAGAATGTAATTGAGATAAAGTATCCATAACCTGTTTACAGGCCATGACATCTAAACCTGTAATCGGTTCATCGGCTAAAAGAATTTGGGGAGATTGAATTAAAGCACGAGCGATCGCTACTCGTTGTTGCTGTCCACCACTCAGTAAACTAGTTTTTTGATCAGCTTGTTCTCTTAAACCCAATTGCTCTAATATCTCCAACGCTTGACGGCGATCGCGTTTGGGAAAACCAAACAGGGTCTGCCAAGTTGTGCGTATACCTAGTTTCCCACACAAAACATTATCAATTGCTGGGAGTTGAGGAATTAATCCCCCACCTTGAAATAACATCCCAATGTCTCGCCTAATTTGCGTTAATGTACGAGGATTAATTGGCACACCATTAATATTGATACTTCCCTGCTCTAAGGGTAGTAGTCCCATAAGCGATCGCAATAGCGTAGATTTACCCGCACCATTGAGTCCTAGCAAAGCCACAAACTCACCATGATGAATTTGGCAACTAATCCCATTCAAGATGGGACGTTGTAAAGATGGTGAGTATGCTGTCTTCAGATTGTGACACTCAATAGCGGGATACATGTTGAAGGAGGTGAGGGAAGTGTGGGAAGTGAGAGGGTGTGGGGAGTGTGGGGAGTAAATAACAATCAACAATCAACTACTACCAATCATTAATTCTTTAAGGCTGAATACCTGCTAGTTGCAGGGCATTACGTAGAGGTGCTAGATGTTGGTTATGGTCAACTTTGACCAATTCTGTAGAGTTATATAAGTTACGCAGCAATTGGTTATTTTGTGGCTGATTCAATAGCAACATCGCGTTGATGATTTTGTCGCGTGTAGCGCTGGGAACGTCATCATCAATAGCAACACCGTGAGCAGGAACGCCAGAAATTTTGTGGAGAACTCGCACTTGATTTTTTTCTGCTTCTGTAATGTACGGGGGGTTAAGTGCATATTCTGACACAGCAGCTACATCCGCTTGACCACGCAACACAGCTTGTATGGCTTTGCTGTAATTACCACCATAAGCAACTTGTCCAAAGAAATTATTTAAGCGATCGCGGTTTTGTACAAGTCCTTGTTTCACAAGTTCACCAGTGGGGAAAATAAATCCAGATCCAGAAGTGGGAGAAGTGAAAGCTATTTTTTTACCGCGTAATTGTGACAAAGTGGCTTTGGCTGTGGACTGGGTTTTCAGGGGACTATTTTTGGAAACAACAAATATTGAGTTATACGTATATTTACCTGAATAAGTGGGGCGGACTTCAGCTAAATACAAACGAGCATTTGCCAATTGTTCAGCTTTCAACGCCGGACGGCTACTCAAGAAAGCGATATCAGCACGGTTGGCTCTTAAAGCTTCCACTGCTGCGGTGTCATCACCAATCTGTGCTTTGACTGGAACTCCTAACTGTTCAGACAAAAATGTAGCGACAGCATTGGCTTTATTTTGCAAATCTGTAGAGTCAGAACGACTAGGAAATATTACTACTAATTCATTTGTCTTCCCTTGGGCCAGTAAGGTTTGCTCTTTTTGATTGGGAATTAGATTCGCGATCGCCGATCTTTCTCCAAAGGTACTAGCAAGTAAACCTATAAGGGCTACAGATACGACTCCTACACCCAGAACACCCTGTTTAGTGACTCTCATGTGCTTTCTCCGTTAGGAATTATTATCAGTATTTATGCGAATTTATTGCAATTGTTTTTCTTAAGACTTTAGAGTTTTGAGGAATCAAAGTCAAGATAAATTGTGTAAATAAAAGGTCGTCCGTTTCGTGGTGTCAGGTATTCCAAAAACTCAATCCCAGACCCAGCAGGCGATCGCAATCCACTAAGGTTGCAATCTGGCTCCTTGGACATTATTGAGATGCTCCTGTTGTGTACCGTAATTCATACTTTCACCTGCCAGTCTCAAGCCAAGTAAATCACGGTAAAATTTCAATCTGGCTTCGGTGTTAGATATAACGATCGGAAAGAGAACATGAGATGATATTTATTTTGCAGTCTGCAAAGTGTATCCGCTTGGCAATCAACCCATGAGTCAAATCATCTGGATAGCAAGACACGCTAACCGCCTTGATTTTGTTAACCCTGATTGGTTTCTTACCGCCGAACGACGTTATGATCCCCCTTTGTCTGAAGATGGTTTTATACAAGCCAAGCAATTAGCTAACCGTCTCCAGAAAGAAAAAATTGCCCATATTTTCGCTTCGCCTTTCTTGCGAACCGTACAAACGGCAAACGCTGTTGCAGAAGTTCTGGATTTACCAATTAAACTAGAAACTGGTTTGAGTGAATGGCTCAATCCTGCTTGGATGACAGAGGAACCAGAAAGGCTTTCTATTCCTGCTCTGGCTGAACTATTCCCTAGAATAGATACTAGCTACACTTCTCGCATTGCTGCTAAATATCCAGAAACTCAACCACAAGTGCGAGCGCGTTCCGGACAAACCGCTAGATGTCTAGCCACAGAATATTCTCCAGACAATATTTTACTGGTAGGACATGGTGCATCTGTACTAGGCGCAGCTATGGGATTTGTCGGTGAAATTGCTGTAACGGAAGTTAAAGCATCTTTATGTAGCTTAGTAAAAGTTGTACGTCAACATCCAGAATGGTTTCTCGAACTCAAGGGAGATACTTCTCACTTAACGCAGGTCGAGGAATTTGTTCGGTTTAATTGATGGATATATAGCTAAACATCTTTCTCGTGATGACTATTAGTAATAGTTGTTATTGGTTAACAGTTAATGGTCAAATATGGAAAAGCACTCAACAGTCTTTAGGTAATTGAAAACCGATCCTAGTTAGTGGTAAAAAATCAACTACTAACTACTGTACGAGCGAACAGCTAGCTGTGCGCCCCTAGCAATCAGCAAGCACCAATCAGCAACCAGCAACTACCATATATATATATTTATGACTTTACTACTAGCAGGAGACATCGGCGGCACAAAAACCATTCTGCGAGTGATGGAGGAAACAGAAGCACCTCTTTTACGCACGGTGTATGAACAGCGTTACCGCAGTGGCGATTTTCCTGATTTAGTGCCAATAGTACAGCAGTTTTTGGCAGCAGCTAACACACCCATACCGGAAAAAGCTTGTTTTGCGATCGCCGGGCCTATAGTTCACAATACCGCCAAGCTGACCAATTTGGCTTGGTTTCTGGACACCGAACGTCTGCGACAACAACTCGGTGTCACTCATGTGTCTTTAATTAATGATTTTACTGCTGTTGCCTATGGCATTTTAGGTCTAGAAGTACAGGACTTTTATACACTTCAACCTGGTAAACCAAACCCAGATGCACCCATCGGGATTATTGGTGCTGGTACTGGTTTAGGACAAGGATTTTTAATCAAACAGGGAAATTTTTATCAAGCTTTTCCTTCTGAGGGTGGACACGCTGATTTTGCCCCTCGCACTGAGTTAGAATTTCAACTGCTGAAATATCTGTTAGATAAACATAGTATCCAGCGTGTTTCTGTGGAACGGGTAGTTTCTGGTTTAGGAATTGTTTCTATTTACCAATTTTTGCGCGATCGCAAAATTAGCAACGAATCACCAGAGATTGCTGAAATAGTCAGAACTTGGGAACAAGAAGCAGGAAAACAAGAAAAAAGTGTTGATCCGGGTGCTGTCATTGGTAATGCTGCTTTACAAGGAAGCGATCGCCTTAGTGAACAAACAATGCAGTTATTTATAGACGCTTACGGCGCGGAAGCTGGTAATCTTGCCCTCAAACTCCTTCCTTATGGTGGTTTATATGTTGCTGGTGGTATAGCCCCAAAAATTCTGTCTTTAATTCAAAAGAGTGAGTTTTTGTTCAACTTTACCCATAAAGGTAGAATGCGCTCCCTGTTAGAAGAAATACCAGTACATGTTGTAATAAATCAACAAGTGGGATTAATCGGTGCTGCTATTTATGCTTCAAGGTTATAGTGTATATACATAGGATAAGAATGCTGTTTTTACACAAATTTACGGGTGCTTCTAAATATTTGGTTAAGTTATAACAAACTTATTCATCTACGTAATATTAGCACGTGTAAAAGCAAAAACTATGGCAAAAAGAGTATTGTTGTTCCTCATTACTACCGCCTTGCTATGTAGCGGATTTACTCGTGTCGAGGCGCGTCCCCCCCAGCGCCCCCTTTCTCCAACCAAACCAGCTCCGAATAAACCAATTAAGTCAGAATGGAAGCTATTTACTGCCCCAGATGGTAGCTTCACTGTCTTAATGCCGGGAATGCCTAAAGTTATTACCCAAACCCAAAAAACCTATATGGGGGAAATAAATTTACAAGTCTTTGTTGGTCAATTAGCTAACCAAGAAGTGGCTTACATCGTCGCATACAATGACTTTCCCCATAGCTATGGTCAAATGACAAATCCCCAATTAATACTTAACAATGCCCAAATTCTGGCTGTAAAAACAACCCAAAGTAATTTAATTGGACAACGTAGAATTAGTAGTTCCAACGGTCATCCTGGCAAAGAAATTGAGTATGTCAACTCTGGTGGAAAAATAACTAAAAACCGCATGTATGTTGCTGATGGACGTTTGTATCAAGTCATGGCGATCGCAACTAAAAAGCAACAGCATACTTTATCTCAAACTATTAATGGATACTTAAATTCTTTCCAGTTAGTTTTGAAAAAATGATAATTAGAATTGACGTAAAGAAGATACAGAAACTTGGCATTTTCAAGCATCAAAACTGTTGATTTGAAATTCACAAGCCATAGAAACCTGTTGTGCTACAAATTGCTCAAAACTAACTAATGGCAAACAAGAAGGATTTTTTATCAATTCTTTTGCTAATAAAAATCCTGCAACTGTCCATGTCTGATATTTTCTTGCTTGTTTGCCCTGAAGTCGCCCTGTTCTACCATCGTAATACTCTGGCCATTCATCATCTTTCAGACGTTTTTGGGCAATTTCAATTGCTCTGTCTGCTAAATATACTCTTTTAGTTTTAATGGCTGCTGCTGCCAATATCCACATTAAAACAGGCCAATTGCCACCGTTGTGATAAGACCAAGGTATATTTTTAGGATCGCAGCCAGTAATAATTCTGTATTCTTCATTTTCTAAAGCTGGAAAACTGATTTTCATCGGCATATCTCCGACTAAATCCTCCCAGCGTTTCTCGATTAAATTCATGATGGCTTGCGATTGTTCTTCGCTAGCAAGATCACAAATAATTGCAACTAAGTTTCCTAATGTAAAAAATCGGGTATCCATAAGTGATGGCCCGACATTTCCTGCTAGATAACCAGCTTGTTTTGGCAACCATCGATCTAATTCAGCATAAGGAAGTGAATCTACATATATATTGAATTTATTAACAGCCTCTTTGCCATACTCTTCACCTTTGTAGTGGTAAATAGTATTGAGACGATTTAAGTCTATCCAGTAATGTTTACGAATATGAGCAGATAAAACAGGTAAACGGTTATCAATAGCTGTAACAATATCTTGATTACCTTGGCAAATTAGCAAGTCTCGCCCAGCACGTAATGCTGAGTAAAACAGAGATTGTATTTCTAAAGGATGTCCGTAGATACCTAGACGACGGTCAATCATACAAGCACCATCGGGAACCAACAGGGTAGGATACATATCAAAACGTGTCCCTAAAGATAGTTCCATAATTAACCTGATTCCCTGTTGAAAATCACTTTGATATGCCAATGAATAATCCTTCGTAGCTACGACATAAGCACGTAGCAGTATCATCCACCAAAAACATGAATCTACTGGTGTGACTCTGGCGATCGCATGTTCTCCAAAATCTGCTTCTAAATGTTCTTCACCACTTTGGGAAACAACTACTTTGAAGCTAGCTGGAATCATACCTCGACCAGGTTTGTAGGCATCCAATTGATTTTCTTTTGGCTGTAACTTTAAAGTTACTTCTAGAAAGTTACGAACAATTTCTGTTTTACCTTGAATAAGAAATAGTAGACCGGAAGAAATAAAATCTCGAATAAAGCATTGATCATAATTGAGCGCATCTAATGTATTATCAATGGCGGCGAGTGTTCCAACTGGACGACCTTGATAGTACAGAATTGATTTTTCTAAAACTTCCCACGCTTCTCTTTCTACATTTTCAATGTTTGCCAAATCATCTAATTGCATAACTCCAATATCTCCATATAAGTTTGTGTTTTTAATTTAACAGACAGATAGTAAATACAACTTATTTTCTCCCTTCCAGTATTTTCACCAGAGCTATTTCATTTTAGATATAAACCAATAGTTTAAGTCCGTTTTAACGGACTTAGTTGAATACCACAAAACAGTCGGCTTGAAGCGACTTTTGCTATTAGTCTCAGAATAAATTCTGAGGCGGACTGGATGAAAATGAAATAGTCCTGGTATTGTCAATCTCAAAAAAAGTTTTTTATCAAAGTTTATTTTCACTGATTAAACAAGCAATTAGTGATTAGAAAATTATCACAGTTGAATTATTTTTTACTCCATAAAATTATATATGAATAGATATTTAAGCTTGTGTGATTTTAAATACTTTTACAGCAATTACAATAAGTACAATTAATTCATTATGGAAGTCTTCTTAGCTATTTACTGACATAATAAAAAATTATAGCTATTTTTCAGAATATGCAATGGTAATTGAAAAAAATGTTTTTTATGATTAAAGACTGGGTATTTAATTTTAGTTTTTAGTTGTCAATTTTTCTTTGGCAACAAAAGAAATTAGACTTAATGCAGTGCATAAAAAAACATACCTGTCAAAAGTCAAAATCAAAAGTCAAAAGAATTGTATTTCGAGCTTTTGCGTTATTTTAATTTGCGTCATTTTAAAGCCTTTGTCTAGAGGAGCATGATAAAGTTGCTCCCATTTCCCCCATCCCCCTTGTCCTCCACGACGCGATCGCGTAAAAATAATAATTAAAACGCTGTAATTTGTCTTAACAATGGCGCAAGCACAGCTTCCACAAACTTTTTTCCCTAACCAGGTAGCTACAAGCAAACGGGAATACGACTATGATTTGGTCATCGTCGGTGGCGGAATAATCGGCCTTACTCTAGCCTCTGCTTTCAAGGACTCAGGATTAAATATCCTGCTAATTGAAGCAAAACCAGAATCCGCAGCAGTAGCTAAAGGACAAGCTTACGCCGTGCATATGCTGTCGGCGCTAATTTATCAAGGTATTGGAGTCTGGGATAAAATCTTACCCCAAATAGAAACTTACCGCCGTGTTCGGCTTTCTGATGCTGATCACCCAGATGTGGTGGAATTCACCACAGCAGACATTAACAAACAAGATTTGGGTTATGTGGCGGAACACCAAGCATTGTTGTATCCTCTGCGCGAGTTTGTCAAAGAATGTCCAAATGTGACTTATTTATGTCCAGCAGAAGTTATAAGTACTCATTATCACCAGGACATAGCCACAATCGATATCAAAGTCGCAGGGGAAATGCGGACAGTCCGTAGCAAATTAGTAGTAGCTGCTGATGGTTCGCGATCGCCTATTCGCCAAGCTGCTGGAATTAAAACTCATGGTTGGAAATATTGGCAGTCTTGTATTGTGGCATTTGTTAAACCAGAAAAACCACATAATCATACTGCCTACGAAAAATTTTGGTCTAGTGGCCCCTTCGCAATTTTACCTTTACCGGGAAATCGTTGTCGCATTGTCTGGACGGCTCCCCATGAAGAAGCAAAAGCTTTGTGTGCTTTGGATGATCAGCAATTTCTCACAGAATTAAGCCGCCGTTTTGGTAATCAATTGGGTAAGCTGGAATTGTTGGGCGATCGCTTTATCTTTCAGGTACAACTCATGCAAAGCAATCAGTACGCCTTACACAGATTAGCTTTGGTGGGTGATGCAGCACACAATTGTCATCCGGTGGGCGGACAAGGCTTAAATTTGGGTATCCGCGATGCAGCAGCTTTAGCCCAAGTGATTAAAAAAGCACATCAAACTGGTGAAGATATTGGTAATCTCAAAATTCTTAAACGCTACGAACATTGGCGCAAAATGGAAAATCTAACTATTCTAGGTTTTACAGATTTATTGGATAGAGTCTTTTCTAATACATTTTTACCCGTAGTATTAGTTCGTCGCCTGGGTTTATGGGTAATGCAGCGAGTACCAATCTTAAAAATATATACTCTCAAATTAATGATTGGTTTGAAGGGACGCACACCCGAATTAGCCCAACGGTAAAACAAATAAAGTTTGTACCAGACGCGAAATTTCGCGTCTGGTACAAAGAATTGTGGGCTTAACACCAAGCGCGTATTGCTTTAACCTACATTGTGAATGTATCAGCTTACATTGGGAATGTATCGACTTACATTGTGAATGTATCGCCTCACATTGTGAATGTATCGCCTCACATTGTGAATGTATCGCCTTACATTGTGAATGTATCGACCTACATTGTGAATGTATCGACCTACATTGTGAATGTATCGACTTACATTAGACCTCTTGCAAAAATATTTTTACCCCACCCTAACCCTCCCCGTTTACGGGGAGGGAACTCAATACTACTCGGTTAAGAAAATCGACCAACCTAAAATCTCTGTAGAGAAGCGAAATTTACGGTCTCTAGATTCCCAAAATCGCAGCGAAAAATCCTTAACCGAGCAGTATTGGGAGGGAACTAAATCTTCCCCCCGTGAACGGGGGGATTGAGGGGGGTTCATTCGACTTTTGCAAGAGGTCTATTGTGAATGCAGCCATCTGCATAATTTATATCAAGGATAGATAAGTGATATTACTTATAAAACAATACGGTTCAGCGATTTCAATCTTCTTCTTGCCAATCTGGGGTGTCATCACTTTTCCATTCAGCAGAATCTTGGTAGCTTTCTTGATTTCGATACTGTTCTGATTTTTTGGTGCGATTGTAATGTCTGAGAGATTCTCTTTCTCTTGATGTCAGCGTTGCTTTTTGATTGACTAACAAGCGATCGCTCGTTCTCTTTCCACCTTTTGAGCGCGTAAAACTTTTCCATGCAGCTTTGAAGCCAACAAATACGCTACGTGTATTAATTTGAATATTTTGAGCCTGCTGTTTGGCACTGTTCAAGCTTTGATCAACTTGTTTAACAACCCCAGAAGCACTTTTCACGCCTTCACTAAGATCATCAGTCAGATCGGTGATTTCCAAGCCTGTCATACGGATCGAATCCAGAGTCGGTGGTAACTCTCGTGAGAGGGTATCAAAAAACTTTTCCGCACTACGAGCAGCACGTGCTAACTCCTGCAATGCTGGTATAGCCACCACCAAAACAGCAGTTAGACTGATAGCCACCAAAAATATAGATAGTCCCAGCCAAAACAGCGGTTCACTCACAATTATGTTGTTAATTTAGTTATCTACATGCTCAGGAAGAGAATCTGAGTCAGCCACTGTCTGAGTAGCTGTTGTTTGCACGTCTGGTGAGTTTTTCCGTTTCATTGCTTGATTTTCCCGTTGACTAGCATCGACACCAGCTGCGATCGCTTCCCGTAGTCGATCTAAAGTCTCATCCCAGTTTCTTAGCGCATTTGCAGACAGGCGATCTGCCTGAATTTGGACACTAGTTGATAAATCTTCTGCTAAGTCTGGAAGTGCATCAGCAGATTTTTTCAATAGTTTACGCGTTTCGCGTCCTGTACGCGGAGCCATAAGCAAACCAGTCAAAGCACCGATAGTTGCTCCTAGCATGACACCACCAATAAATACTCCAGAACGGTTGTTAGACATTGTACTGTTCTCTCCTTAAACACATTTTATGGGGTTTTCATACATTGCAAGCCCTGAATTATTTAACTTTTCTGCTATCAAACCGACGCCAGAATCTTTGTCCAATAAATAATATGCTAAAAATCTGCTGCAATTGTTGAATTTGCATCTCTAGCACTTGGTTTGTTTGCCTTAGATTATGAATATTCTGTCGGCTAATATCAAGAGCCTGGGGTGCTTGAGAAAATAAAGCATGGCTGCAACGTTCAGCGAGAATAAACAAATTAGTGAGCCTAGCTAGTAGCAACCGCAGTCGCCATACTCGCCAAGCAGTATACAGTAATATTAATGAGATGAGTGTGTTTATTACAACAACCACTTGAACCATTGCTTATACAATTTTGGATTTTGGATTTTGGATTTTAAATCTTGGATTGAGAAACTCTTTGCTGCATAGGAGTTCTGTAAGTCTATCTGTCGCATTCTTTTTTCTAATTGGTATTACTTTTCCAGCATCAACTAAGTTCTGATTTCATCATAGCGACAGAGCAGGATTGGGGATTGAACAACTAATCAGTTATCAAATTAAACTGTTAACTGATTCATGCCCAATCCCTTTTCCTCGTTAAGAGTTCGTTAACCCACTTCTCCCTCAGACGCCGAAAATTCACCTATACTGGCACTCTTGAGCGAAGTAGGTAAAGATTGAGAATTACCAGCGTATGGTTGAGCTAGGTTAGAACGCAACTGACGCATCAGGCTACCCATTTCCAGTGCTGACATAGCATAATCCCAGCCATGATTACTTTTTATCCCAGCCCGTTCTAAGGCTTGCTGCATGGTATCAGTTGTCAAAATACCAAAAACCACTGGTACACCAGTTTGGAAGGAAGCAGCAGCAATACCTTTGGCCACCTCAGAGGAAACATAATCAAAATGAGGTGTTTGTCCTCGAATCACAGCACCCATACAAATTATGGCGTCGTAGCGTCCCGAAAGAGCAAGTTGGCGGGCTACTACTGGGACTTCAAAACTCCCTGGAACCCAAACATAATCAACTTGAGAACCATGAGGATCAACATCGACGCCGTGGCGTTTCAAGCAATCTTGACAACCCTCTAATAGTTTGGTGGTAACTAGATCATTGAATCGTCCAATTACCAATGCAAACCGTAAAGGTTCTGTCTGCGTAAAAGTTCCCTCGAAAACTGCCATGACCGCCTCTAAATCAACTATACTCTTGCCACTATATACATTTCTTCCATAAGACAACAGGAGCAACTGAGATCAGGAGTTGGGGAGGTGGGAGGTAGGGGAGAATTTACTCTCACTTTCCTTGTCTCCCTTGTCTCCCGTATTCCCCTTGTCCTTTGTGTTGCCCCTGTTATTTTTATGCTATTTACTTACTGTGTGGGCAGTAGTTACCTAAACTACGAAAAAGCTTAGGAGTGCAACTAAAACAACTAAGCCGATCCAAGCGCCAGAGCCAAGCCACAGCAGTCTTTTGGAATCATTCCAGTTTTGCGGAGTGGCGTAAGCAACAGGAACGCCAATTACCATTGCAAAAGACACAAGTACCAGAGCTAACAAAGCAATTTGGAATATAATACTCATTTTCCCTTCTCCCAAGACAGCGAAGATTCTAGTTAAAGATAGAATATCTACAGGATTAAACCAACATTCTTCCTTATTGTTAAGCTATCAGAAATTGCAACATTTTAGTCATCTGTCCTTTGTCATTTGTCCTATGTCCTTCGTCCAATGACTACTGACTATGGATCTAATTCTTTGTCACACAACAGCTGATTTTGATGCTTTAGGGGCGGCGGTAGGACTAACACGTTTGCTTCCTGGTAGCAAAATTGTGTTAACTGGCGGCGCTCACCCACCAGTGCGAGATTTTTTGGCGCTGCATCGAGATGAGTATCAGTTAATTGAACGGCGTTCTGTGAATCCGAAAAAAATTCGTTCTCTGACTGTAGTAGATACTCAAGATCGCGATCGCCTGGGCAAAGCAGCAGAATGGTTAGATTTACCCCATATTAAAGAAATCATAGTTTATGACCATCACCTCGAACAACATGGTGATATCCCTGCTACAAAATTACACATTGCGCCTGTAGGAGCTACCACAACTTTAATTGTGGAAGAATTGCAAAAACAGCAAATTTCCCTCTCAACAGCAGAAGCAACTGCTATGGCGTTGGGTATCCATGTTGATACAGGTTCGCTTACCTATGACCACACCACACCACAGGATGCTCTCGCCTTGGCTTGGTTGATGCAGCAAGGAGCAAGTTTATCGGTAGTTGCTGAGTATGTAGAACCTGGTTTGTCTCCCCAATTGCAGCAGTTATTATCAGAAGCACTTGAGGATTTGCAATATTTACGCATCCGGGGATATACCGTAGCTTGGGTAACGTTAGTAACCGATAGTTATGTACCAGGTTTATCGAGTCTAGCCTCCCAATTAATGGAGTTGACAGAAATAGATGCTTTATTGTTAGCAAATAAATATGGTATGGGAGAAGGCGATTCACGCTTGACAGTAATCGGGCGATCGCGAATTCCTGAAGTCAACCTCAATCAAATTTTTCAACCATTGGGTGGTGGTGGACATTCCCAAGCAACATCACTGAATTTGCGGGGTGTAAATTGTCGAAAAATACTCAACCAATTATTGGAAGGGTTAAAAGCGCAGATTCCCTATCCACCGACAGCACGAGATTTGATGTCATCGCCAGTTCGTACCATTCGCCCAGATACCACAATTGAGGAAGCACAGCGAATTTTGTTACGCTACGGACACTCTGGTTTATCTGTAGTTGATACCCAAGGTAAGTTATTGGGTATTATCTCCCGTCGAGATATTGATATTGCTTTGCATCATGGCTTTAGTCATGCACCCGTTAAAGGTTACATGACAATTAATCTTAAAACGATAACTCCTCATACCACCCTGCCAGAAATTGAGTCATTAATGGTGACTTATGATATTGGACGGTTGCCTGTGTTAGAAAATGGACAATTGGTAGGTATAGTCACCCGCACTGATGTTTTGCGGGAGTTGCATCAGCAAAATGATAGCGAGAAGGGGAGAGGCAAAGAAAGGGGAAGAGAAGGAGAAGATAATGTTGAGATTCCGACATTGGGAGAATTGTGCGATCGCCTCAATCCCAAACTTTGGGAACTACTCACCAAAGCATCCGCCCAAGCCAAACAACGGGGTTGGCATTTATATTTAGTAGGAGGAGCAGTACGCGACTTGCTACTAGCAAAAGAAGCATCTGGTAGTTTGTTAATCAAAGATATTGACTTAGTAGTCGATGGCTTTGATAAAGCCGCCGATGTCGGCGCAGGTGTAGAATTAGCAAAAGCACTCCAGCAAATTTACCCAGCAGCACGATTAGAAATTCATGGTGCTTTTCAAACTGCGGCCTTACTTTGGCACAAAGATCCACAATTAAATTCTTTGTGGGTAGATATTGCTACTGCTAGAACAGAATTTTATCCTTACCCAGCTGCAAACCCCGAAGTCGAAGCTAGTTCAATTCGCCAAGATTTGTATCGGCGTGATTTTACCATTAATGCTTTAGCACTGCGACTGACTCCTCCCCATGCAGGGAAACTCCTGGATTTTTTTGGTGGTTTGCTAGATTTACAAGCAAAGCAAGTTCGTGTTTTACACGCTAACAGTTTTATTGAAGATCCCACCCGCATTTATCGCGGTGTACGCTTTGCTGTGCGCTTTGGATTTAAAATTGAATCGCAAACAGAAGAATATATCCGTTATGCGATCAACAGTGGTGTTTACGATCGCACCACAAAAGAAAATCATAAAACACCTGCACTGCAAACCCGCCTCAAAACAGAATTAAAGCACATTTTAGAAGCATCCTATTGGCAAGCAGCTTTGCAATTACTTGGAGATTTAGGAGCATTACAGTGTATTCATCCGAGTCTCAAAAACTTAGATGCAGAATTATTGCGCCAATTACGATTACTAGAACGCTGTTTACACAAGTTTGATTTTGAAGAAACTCTGCTGACTCACTGGCAAATGCGCTTAGAAGTGATTATCGCTCACCTTGTCCCACAATATCGAGCGAAAGTGGCTAAAAATCTGCAACTACAAGAAGATAGCATTGAACGCTTGGAGAAATTAGCCCAAGTACAAGCACAGGTGAAAGATGCTTTACCCACTTGTCAGCTTCCTAGTCAGGTAGTAAAATTGCTGCGATCCTATGATTTACCCACGTTGATTTTAGTTGCTTTACACAGTTCACGCCCAATTAGAACACAAATATGGCATTATTTAACAGTTTGGGCAGATATTCAACCAATATTAAATGGAAATGACTTAAAGAAACTTGGTTACAAACCAGGACCACAATATCGACAAATGCTAGATGATTTACTAGCTGCGACATTGGATGGGAAGATTTGCGATCGCACTGACGCAGAAGAATTTTTAAATATAAATTACACCTTATAAATAACTCTTATCAAAATTTGATTCTCATCTCTATTGAGATTTTTGTTTCTTCTGATTAAATAAACCAGACATACTCAAACCTGTAACTACCAACCCAATAATTCCTAAGCCATTCAACATCGGATAGATTGCTTGAAGATGAAATATTTCGCCTGTATGAATGCTTAAAATAAATCCAGATGAAAACCCTGTGTCAATCGGCCACTCTCTGACAACAGTTGCTAACATTCCTGTTAGCGCAGTTAAAATCAATGGCAAAGCAATAATAAGCGCGAGAGTGCGATGGTACTTACGAAATAAACGTTTCATACTAGTTATTGAGAAAAAAGTTAACTAACAAAATTTAATATAATCGCAAAAATAAGCCTTATTAAATATTAACTTAAAATTTGTGTTTAAAAATTGAGATTTGTTCACAAAAACTCAAAATATAGCAATCCGTGTAGGAGTTGTGAATCTTGAGAGGGTCAGATCCCCGACAACTTCTGTAAAGTTCGGGATCTTGTTATTTATGAATGATTTAGGAATGCTAGATAAAAAACTCAATGTCAAGAACTGGGAAAGAAAGTAGAAATCTTAGTAAAAATTTTAGTTCTTTGGCACTTTTTTAGCCTTATAGTCTTAATACTTCAATCAGGTACTGTCTGGTGATGATGCTTTCTAAAGGTGAGGTGATATTTTTACCTATTACCTGATCACTAATACTAAGTACCGAATTACCAATACCTATAACACTTCTGCTAAGGAGTTTTTTATGAACCGTTTTAATCAAGTTTTGCTGATTAGTGCAATTAGTATGTTGACCTTAGTCGGATGCAAGAATGGTGAACAATCCGCCACGCAGACATCACCTTCAGCAACTGCTACACCCGCGAGTGCTACATCTGAGAAAACAGCTACTACTACTGTCAAAGACGATAACTTTAAAGGATTGTTAGCAGTTGTCTCCAATACCCAAACAGCCGTTAAAGCTGGGGATTTTACTAAAGCTAAACAAGAGTTTGGCAAATTTGAGGATTATTGGTCAAAGGTTGAGGATGGAGTGAAAAAGAAATCTTCCAAAACCTACAATACAATTGAAGATGAGGCGGATAAAATTCAAGGAGATTTGAAAACCTCCGCACCAAATAAAGATAAAGTGCTAGCAGCATTACAATCTCTGAATAAAGATATTAATAGTGTTGCTAAACCTTAAAAGTCAACAAGTACTCTGCGTCCCAAGCTATCATTACAAAGAATAGTTTTCTTAGTGTCTTAGAGGTTGTTTTAAAACCTACCTTCTGCACCCTAAATGTCACACTACGAATTTTGGACGTTTGAGGATTTGGGGATGGCGATCGCCATCCCCAGTTTATCGATTTTTGTATAAAACATAGCTTTTATCGTTTGTAAAAAACCGAAAAAACCGATTGTGACGCCACAACCAAAAAACTTAAAAAGCAGGCTTTTAGCCTGCTTTAATTATTTCTAAAACTTGTAACTTAAAACTTGTATCACTCCATTCTCCGGTAAATTACTGGAACTAACAATAATTTTGTCGCTATCGCTACGACGCACAGTCATCCCATTCATCACCGTTAAAAAATTATCTAAAGGAGAAATATCGCAACTAGCTTCATCAGCTGCTTGGGTACGGTAATGGGTAGGAATAATCAACTTAGGATTGATCGTCTGAATTGCTTGCTTTGCTTCTTCGGCATTATAAGCTTTTGCACCGCCGCCTACAGGTACTAGTGCCACATCGGGACGACCAATGAGGATTTTTTGTTCGATGGAAATAGGTGCAGCAGCCCCCCCTAAGTGCAGGATATTAATTCCTGCTTGCTGCCATTGCCAAGCAGCATTTGTACCGAATTGCTTCCCACCTTTGCGATCGTGGGGGATAGCAATTCCTTGAAACTTAATACCTTTGAACTCGTAAGCACCGGGTTCGTAGATTAACTTCGGATTTCCCGGTAGATCTTCAACTGCACCTTCATCCAACAATTGACTGCTTACCAGTACTAAATCTGCTGCCACTTTCGGTGGACGATACTTAGCGGTACAACCAACTGTCCGAAATGGGTTGACAAGAATTTTCGTACCGCCACCTGTAAACAGAAAGCAAGTATGACCCAACCATTGAATTGATAATGAACCGCTAGATTGGGCGTTAGCTTGAAAGTGAGAACCCAAGCTAGTAACCAAAGTTGTTACCAAACCTGCCCCAGCATAGCCCATTAATTGCCGTCGTTTCATTCTCTTGTTTTCATCTGTAATTTACAAAGAAAGTTTCGCAGTAACTGCTTGCCTGAAGATGTCAGAACACTCTCTGGGTGAAATTGGACGCCTTCTATATGAGGATAGTTCCGGTGTCGTACCCCCATAATTGTGCCATCTTCTACCCAAGCGGTGATTTCTAATACATCTGGACAGGTGTCGCGCTCGATTACCAGGCTATGATACCGGGTAGCAACAATTGGGTTTTCTAATCCTTGGAAAACCCCAACTCCTGTATGAGACACTTGGGAGGTTTTGCCGTGCATTAACTCTGGTGCCGAAACAATATTACCACCGAACACTTGACCAATACTTTGATGACCCAAACAAACCCCTAAGATTGGTAAGTCAGTTCCTAGTTTTTGAATTAAATCTAGGGAAATACCCGCATCATCTGGGCGACCAGGGCCGGGAGAAATTACTACTCCATCTGGCTTTAAGGCATTAATCTCATCAAGGGTAATCTTATCGTTACGAAATACTTTGATATCTGCCGCTACAGGAAATTCTGTTGCCAGTTCTCCCAAATATTGCACCAGATTGTAGGTAAAGCTGTCGTAATTGTCAATAACGAGAAGCACTGTGATTCAACTCCAGTTCTCAACCACTGCATACCATTTTGGTTGATTGTTACAGATTTTGTGTCGCTATGATCCAGTTAATTGTTGGTTCTAAAAATCTCAAACAACAAATTAAATTTCTAAACAGCTGACAAAATCAAAGCTAACAAGGGAGGAAATAAAAGTGCGATCGCTACCAAAACTGCCACACAAGCCGAAATCAGCACAGCACCAGCAGCACAATCTTTGGCAATTTTTGCGAGTTCATGGTAGGTCTGCTTGACTGTTAAATCCACTACCGATTCAATTGCTGTATTTAGTAACTCTAACGCTAAAACTAAGCCACTAGTTATACTAATAACTGCGATTTCCACTGCCTTTAATCGTAAAAAAATACTCAATCCCAGCGCTACTACGCAGATAACAACATGAATACGAAAATTGCGTTGAGTTTGAAAAGCATAACTTATCCCACACCAAGCATACTTAAAACTCACAAATAGATTAGCAGCAACTTGCCAAGAGAATTCTCGCTTTTTGGTAACAACTTTTTCTAAGTGGTTTGAAGTTGGTGGTGGTGAGACTGGTTGAGACATAGTTGAAAAAATACAGCAGCAGGGTGGATGAACTGGGAATATGTGCCGATTTTAATAATTCATCGATAATTATGCCAATTTTCTACCGATCATTATATTAATAACAAT
This sequence comes from Pelatocladus sp., assembly GCF_059505505.1. NCBI lineage: Bacteria > Bacillati > Cyanobacteriota > Cyanophyceae > Nostocales > Hapalosiphonaceae > Pelatocladus > Pelatocladus sp. Next base: position 55,473 of record NZ_JCACKS010000041.1, read on the forward strand.
AAATAAGTTGCATCTTAAATAAACATGCAACTCCTAAAATTCTATGTCAAGAGAAATACCGATGAAATTCAGTAATATTACTTGCTGTTTTAGCATTCTTTCTAAACTTTCTTCATCCGGATGATCCCAGCCCAGCAGATGTAACAACCCGTGGCTTGCTAACCAAGCTAATTCGGTTAACAAAGTATGTCCTTGCTTTTGAGCTTGCTGGTGTGCGGTATCAACAGAAATAACAATATCACCAAGGTATAAAGGCATAGAAGCTAGCATTTCACTTGGGACAGGAGAGTTTACCTCTAATGCGGCAAACGATAAAACATCTGTAGGTTTGTCTTGATGACGATACTGGGCGTTTAATTCCTGAATTTCCGAGTCATTGGTTAAACGCAACCCGATTTCATAATTTGCCGCAGGTGGAATATTTGGTTGTAATTTTTCTAACCAGCAATTAAACCAATTTTCCCATGTTTGAGCAGTGATTGGAGTATAGGTATCCCCAATATTGATACTTTTTGCTTGCGAAGATTCACATAGATAATCCTCTACATATACTTCAACTTGCACCAGCCAAAAAATCTCCTGTAGTGAAATTGATAGTTTATGATCAGCGAGTTAGATAAGCAAGACCAATAAACAAAGCTAATAGCCCGACAGTAGTCAACAGAAAGTGCTTGAGGGAAGTAACTCGCTTTTGCACCATATTTCGCATCGCGAGTTTCACATAGCTAGGTTGACGTTCATCAGAAGGAGAATTGCTCATAATAATTTGATGACAAATCTTCTTTCAATGTAACAGTTTGTCAAAGCGGAGTCCAAAATCAAAGGGAACGGGGATAAGGGAGATAAGGCAGACAAGGAAGACAAGGAAGACAAGGAGAAGACAAAAAAGACAAGGGAGAGAATAAACACCAATAAGTAGGTAGGTGTAATTAAAGATAAAATAAAACCTCACCCTGCCTCCGGCTTCCCTCTCCTTACTAAGGAGAGGGATTGAGGGTGAGGTTTTATATTTAATTTGACCCACTTACTTAATGCCCAATAGCTGTGTTCCCTATTCCCTGTTCCCTTTTTTCCCTTTTAACTAAATAAATTACACTGTCGCTTCTACTAGCTGATTTTCTTGCCGCAGATAAGCTTGGATGAAAGTATCTAGTTCGCCATTCATAATGTCGGCGATCGCAGTCGTTTCGACGTTGGTACGTAAATCTTTTACCATTTGGTAAGGATGAAAAACGTAGTTACGAATCTGGTTTCCCCAAGAAGCTTCGACCATATCACCACGAATTTCGGCAATTTCTTTAGCATGTTGTTCTTGGGCAATGACTAGCAATTTCGCTTTCAAACGAGCGAGGGCTTTTTCTTTGTTTTGCAATTGGCTGCGTTCTTCTGTACAACGCACTGCAATCCCTGTGGGAAGATGAGTAACGCGTACAGCAGTTTCTACCTTGTTGACATTCTGTCCACCTTTTCCACCAGACCGAGATGTAGTAATTTCTAGGTCTTTTTCAGGAATCTCCAATTGCACCGAGTTATCGAGTTGAGGCATTACTTCCACCCCAGCGAAACTGGTTTGGCGCTTACCATTAGCATTAAAAGGTGAAATTCGTACTAAGCGATGAGTGCCTGTTTCAGACCGCAAGTACCCATAGGCATAGCGTCCAGTAATCTCTATGGTGGCTGATTTTATACCTGCTTCGTCACCTTCGGATTCATCTGTTAAATTTACCTTGTAACCCTGAATTTCTGCCCAACGGGTATACATCCGCAGTAGCATTTCTGCCCAGTCTTGAGCATCAGTACCACCAGCACCAGCGTTAATAGTCAGAACCGCCCCTTTGTCATCATAAGGGCCAGAGAGTAACTGCTGTAACTCCCACTGGTCAAGCTCTTTGTTGAGTTTTGTGACAGTAGTTTCTGCTTCTTGTAGAAGTGCTTCATCCGTTTCTAACTCCAAAAGCTCTAATACTGCTTTGGTGTCTTCGATGCTACTTTGCCAATGTTGGTACTGCTGAAGATGTGCTTTTAGATCATTAAGTTCTTGCAGCGTTCCTTGGGCTTGTATTTGATCATCCCAAAATTCTGGCTGGGCTGCAATTTGTTCTAAATCTTGAATTTTAGCTGTGAGTGCAGGAATGTCAAAGATAGTCCTGAGTTTTACCCAGGCGATCGCACAACGTTTCAATTTCGCGTTTTAGTTCTAATGCATCCATAAGTTTTTGCTAATCAGAGCGCGCTTTATATTTTAAGGGTAGATTTACACTCTCGTGTCAATAGACATTGCTATTTATTTTATTGGTATTTCTAATTTTATCTATAAAACAACATTCCTTGATATGTTCGTAATTTAGCGTGTACACAGGCTAAAATCTTTCAAAACTGATAATACCAATCTCAAGATTCTGGCTCCCAACACTGCAACAGGCGCAACTTAATCCCCGATCCCTAAAATTATGATTAATCAACAATACGAATTAACTATTGGTTGGCTGTATCCGACGCTGATGAGTACCTATGGCGATCGCGGTAATGTTATCGTCTTAGAACGCCGTTGTCAGTGGCGGGGATATAATGTCAAGGTTTTGCCCTTAGATCAAAATGCGACAGCAGATGATATCAAATCTGTAGATTTAATCGTGGGTGGTGGCGCCCAAGATCGTCAGCAAGAAATTGTCATGCGTGATTTGCAAGGTGCGAAAGCAGAAGCAATGCGCGAAAAAATTGAAAATGGTATTCCTGGTGTTTTTACCTGTGGTTCGCCTCAACTGTTGGGACACTACTATGAACCAGGATTTGGACAACGTATTCAGGGTTTAGGCATATTGGATATAGTCTCAGTGCATCCCGGCGAAAATGTCCGGCGCTGTATTGGTAACTTAGTTGTAGAAGTCACTGCTACTCGTCTTGCGCGAGATCTCCAAGAAATGACAGGTAGCAAACCATACCTTATTGGATTTGAAAATCATGGCGGACGTACTAAATTAGGCCAAGTCGAAGCCCTCGGACGTGTGGTGCATGGCTTGGGCAACAATGGCGAGGATGGCACAGAAGGTATATTTTATCAGAATGCGATCGCTACCTATTCCCACGGGCCTCTGTTACCAAAAAATCCCTTTGTGGCAGATTGGTTAATTCAAACTGCACTGAGACTGAAATATCAACAGCCTATTACTCTATCACCTATAGATGACACCTTGGCAATCCAAGGACGACAAGCAATGTTTAAGCGATTGCAAGTAGATTTGGCAACACCTACAAAAGTTTAACGGCGTGTTGTTTCATGTTTTTAGCCCGCAAGCCCGTAGTTTACTTGCGGGCTAATAAAGCAAGTCTACTATTAAGTTTTTAATTTACCTTAGTTTTCTCTATCTAAAGCAATAAGGCTAGAGCAAAGCTAGCTTATCCTGAAGGCTACTCACACAGAAAATAATATGGTCACGGATAGCCCGCTCATAGAGTATAGTCTGCTTTGTTCGTATTCCTACAGGCTGATATATCAACTTAATTTCGGGAAAGTCGCACCAATACATCAAAAAAATGTCTTTGGCAGGAGTAGTAATTTCATAATTATTTTCTTGTTTCTTTTTCTTAAGCCTACAATTATTTAGTTGTAACTTTTGTCTAAATAATTTTTCAAATTCTGGAATTAGCTCTGAAGCGGTTATCATACTTTATACACGTTAAAACGTGTTATTTACGCAAAGAATATATGCAGATGCTACTGAGTATAACACTTTCGCTTACCTACCATCATAAGTTATTGTATTAGTTAGTGTTTTTTTGATAACTGAGGTTATTTTCTCTTACCTCAATTGATATTTAGTTATTGATAACAACTATCAAACTGGGAGTTGGCGAGCGATAATTTAACTCATTTCCGTCCCTTCTCTAACCAAGAAAATCAGTACGAGTTGTACCAAAGCTCAACTGATCGCCATAGTCAAAAAGCAGCAACAGAGGGGGTGATATTGTGGGTTAGTGTTAAGATCAATAACATTCGGTTCTAGTGGGGAGCAGTCACTAGAGGTAACGGGGAAAGTTCGGTGTAAATCCGGCGCTGTCCCGCAACTGTGAACTTAACAAAAGTAAGTCAGGATGCCCGCCGAAATTGATTTCACTTGTAAAATATCTGCGAGGTACAGATGACCACAGCTACAAATACTTCTGCAATTTCTACACAGAACAATACTCAGCAACCCTCTCATACTCTATTTGTGTGTAAGACTTGTGCTAGCGTCTGGCAAGATGGTAAACGAGTTGGTGAAAGTGGTGGACAAAAGTTATTAAAGCAACTTCAGGAATTAGCTCAAGATTGGCATCTCAAAGATGATTTTCCGATTCAAGAAGTAGAATGCATGAGTGCTTGTAGTCATTCTTGTGTAGTTGCTTTCGCTGGTTCTGGAAAACTAACTTATATGTTCGGAGATTTACCAGTAGATGATAGTGCGGCTGCTATTCTCGAATGTGCCAGCAAATATTATGATAAACCAGATGGTTTGTTACCTTGGTCAGAACGTCCCGAACCTCTCAAGAAAGGTATTTTAGCAAAGATTCCTTCGTTGTCTTGAAGTAAATCAAGTTTTTGAGTTTTAAATCAAGTTTTTGAGTTTTAAATCAAATTTTTGAGTTTTAAATCAAGTTTTTGAGTTTTAAATCAAGTTTTTGAGTTTTAAATCAAGTTTTTGAGTTTTAAA
>NZ_JCACKS010000041.1:60263-76114 GCF_059505505.1 Pelatocladus sp.
TCAAGTTTGTGAGTTGTAAATCAAGTTTCACTAGGATGCGTTCCAATACTCCTTCGAGAAGACAAATCTATTGACATTTAAAACCTATAGAGACGTTGCACTGCAACGTCTCTACATGGCAAAATTATGCTGAAAAATCCTTAACTGAACGGTATTTATTGTCCGATCCCCTTTCCCTAATCCCCAATCCCCGATCCCCTATTCCTCCACAATCAATGTTTTAAACCGCTCATCTGTGAGAAATTTTTGAAAGCTGGAGTTAGTTTTTACTGTCTTGCGACATTCAGGATTGAGACTAATGGCTCGTTGTAAGCTTTCAAGAGACAATTCAAGATTTTCTTGCAAAGCATAACAGCAAGCTTTGTTGTAGTGAGCTTCAAAGGAATCAGGAACTAGTGCAATTGCTTTGTTAAGGCTAATTAACGCATCTTGATAAGAACCTAATTTATTGAGCGCATTACCTCGACTATACCAGGTTTGGTAATTGTGAGGTTGGATAGCTAGTGCTTTGTCGTAGCAAACTACTGCTTCTTTGTAGTCTCCCAAATTTAAGAGAACCACACCCCGGTTATACCAGGCTTCGTAATAATCAAGCTTGATAGCTAGTGCTTTCTCGTAGGAAGCTAATGCTTCTTGATATTTGCCTAAAGAGTATAGTCCATTTCCTCGGTTGTACCAGGCTTTGTAATGGTTGGGTGTGATCGCCACTGCTTTGTCAGAGGATGTCACTACTTCCTCATATAAGCCTAGAGAATATAGCGCGACACTGCGGTTGTACCAAGCTTGATCATAGTCTGGCTGAATCAGCAGCACTTTGTCGTAAGCAGCAATTGCGTCTTCGTAGTGTCCCAAAAAATACAATGCATTACCCTTGTTGTACCAAGCTTGGTAATGTTCGGGTTTGATTGCTACTACTTTTTCACAGGATGTGACTACTTCCTCGTATAATCCTAATAGGTATAGGACTACACTTCCGTTGTACCAGGCTTGGTAATAGTCGCTTTTGAGCGCCAGCGCTTGGTCGTAGGAAGCTAATGCCTCATCGTAGTTTTTTAATAAATACAATGCATTGCCCCTGTGATACCAAGCTTGGTAATGATCGCTTTTGAGTGCCAGCACTTTATCGTAGGAAGCAATTGCTTCTTGGTGGCGTCCCAAGTTTTCTAATGCTTGACATCGGCTGTAATCAGCTTGGTAATAATCTGGTTTGATCGCTAGTGCTTTGTCATAGGAGGTTACTGCTTCTTGATCACGTCCCAAAAAATACAGTGCAACGCCTCGGTTATACCAAGCTTGATCAAGATCAGATTTGATGGCAAGTGCTTGATCATAGGAATCGACTGCTTCCTCATAGCATCCCGATAAGTGTAATGCTAGGCTCCGGTTATACCAAGCTTGATAAGAGTCACTTTGTAGAACCAAGGCTTTGTCATAGGATGCAACTGCTTCTTCATAATTTCCCAAGAAGTATAGAGCAATACCTCGATAAAACCAAATCTCAGAGATTTCACACTGATATTTGAGAAGTTGCTCGAAGCAAGTTAAAGCTTCTTGGGGGTGATTTAAGTTTAGTAGTTGGCAGGCAAAATTAAAGAGTTTCCCCAGCATTTGCTGTGGGTATTTATTTGTTAGCCGCAAAACTAACTCAGATAAGGGGCTAACATATTCATCGACTTCTATTTGCCTACCTTTGGCTGCTATTTGGCGATCGCGAGGATTAAGGATAAATTCACTTTCAATCAAATCATTGAGAACTCGGCGAATCAGCCAACGATGCTGTAACTGTTGCTGGGAGTGTTCCCCCATCATTAATAAAACAGTTGGCTCTAGGATAAATCGCTCAACTGACAGATGCAATTGTTGTAGCAAATCTATGGCATCGTAAACATATTTGCTAGCTGGGTGTTTTTTGATTGCATCGGCGTAGCATGTTTCCCAAGTATCTTGACAATCATCAATGTAATTGCCAGAGGTTAAAGATAGATCTTGGTTTCTCAACCGACGGAGATTGGCGATCGCATTGATGAAAGTAGAGTCATTTTTTTGGGCGATCGCTAGATATTCTTCTTCGTTACTTTTAATGTTAATTTGCGGGACAGTATTACTTAGTAACTGAACAATTGCTGCATTTTCAGGTTTTGCTAGTTCATAAACCTGAAAACGTTGCCATTGCTGTTTTTCCCATGCAGTCCCTGAATTTACTAACTCTGTTTCATCGCGAGCAGTAGCAATTACCCGTATTTTATCCTGACCGCAAAACCGTTCATAAACTTCTAGAACTCGCCACAATTGTTGTTGCAACGGTATAGTCAAAGGAGCTAATTCGGATTGTTCTAGTCCGGGGGGTAATTTGGGGAGAGTGTAATGTATTCTCTGATTGAGATCGTCAAGTAAAAACAGCAACTTGCGATTAGCACCGATTTTTTGCAATTGTTCTTGATTTGGCTCATTGATCCATCCGTCAGATTTGAGCCAGAGAACTGTCCAACCTTCTCGGTTATAAAGTTGTGCTAATTCAACAGCTTCTCGTGTTTTCCCGATTCCTGCTTGTCCGACAATCAAAAGCCGACGAAATTCTTCTAATTTATTTTCTAATTCTCGCCGCACATTTCGATCAGATCGCCTGATCTGATAAGGAACGGAGAAATCTGCTAAGGGATCATTGGTATCTGCACCAAAAACCACAGATAATACATTTCCATTGGGTTTGATAACCTCAAAGGGAAAAATAAATGGAGGTATTTGCCTAATCCGCCTCTGTTGCATGTAACACCACACAAGTCTAACAACGGCAGTAATTTAGGGTATGAGCATCGTCGAGAGGAAGAATACTAAATAATTCACCAAAAATTTTGTTGCACTTGGGTAAAAGATAAAGGAGAATTTTGATTTTTTCTCTGTCATCTCACCCTAAATCTCCACTTTTTTGAGGAATGGAGGGTAGATTTCCCCGGTCAATATCTATCAATTTTGGCTTGGTGAAATAATAGTTAATCCTTCATGAAACTTGATAAAATCCTGAGTTGCTCACCCGAACGCTTGAAAATCTCAGCCCAAAAATATTTAATTGGCGTATTTAAATTCTCTGTTTGAAACCTGAACAAAGAGATTATCCCAAATTTGCAACTTGGCAATTTCAGTCGAGTTACACAAATTCAACCCATTGGCACGAGTTTATATAACAATACCAGGTAGAGTCTGCCTGTATAACTGCGATTTACCATCGCCAGGGATTTTTTGCACATATTGAGATGCTTCCTGAGCAAGTTCCTCAAATATTATCCCATAAATAAATAAATAAGAATATTTATAAGTATGTCGGCACAAATAAACTTAACTAGTGCTTCTCCACATTAATCTTGAGGGATTATAGATCCTCGACTTCTTTTGCAAAGTCGGGGATCTATAACTCCTCAGAAGTAATAAGACAGAGTACTAGTTTGGATTTTAAAGTTGTTGGACTCGTTGGCGACTACCAGTAGGAATCGAAGCAATCAAGTTTTGCGTATATTCTTGTTTGGGTTCGCGGTAAATTTTTTCTGCGATACCTTGTTCGACAATTTCACCGCTATTCATGACTAAAATGCGATCGCTCATAAATTTCACCACACTCAAATCGTGGGAAATGAAAATGTAAGTTAACCCAAATTCACTTTGCAATTCTTTGAGCAAATTCAGCACCTGCGCTTGTACTGATACATCCAACGCTGAAACCGATTCATCGCAAATGATAAACTTAGGATTCAAAGCCAAAGAACGAGCAATACAAATCCTTTGGCGTTGACCACCAGAAAATTGATGAGGATAGCGCTTCATTGCATCTGCACTCAAACCGACTCGTTCCAATAAATAAGCAGCGCGTTTTTGTCTTTCTTGCTTTTTATTACCAATCGAGTGAATCTGCAATGGTTCCATGATCGCGTTCCCTACCTTCATCCGAGGATCAAGAGAACTAAACGGGTTTTGAAAAACTATTTGCATTTCCCGTCGTAGTTTTTGCAACACTTCTCCTTTGAGAGTTGTGATATTGCGTCCTTCAAAGAGAATGTGACCACTCATCGGTTCAATTAAGCGTAACAAAGTTCTGCCCAAGGTAGTTTTGCCACAACCAGATTCTCCCACTAATCCCAGAGTTTCGCCTTTTTTGACATCAAAGGAAACTCCATTTACGGCCATGTGGTAACGTTTTGTACCACCAAACATACCTTTGATGGGAAAACCAACTTTGAGATCCTTGACTTGGAGTAGAAGTTGTTCGCTTTCTAAATTTGCTAATCTTTGCGCTATTTCTTCAGGTGTCATGTCTGGTGGTTCGGTGGGTTCTTTCCCCTGAATCACCAATTCTCCCGTCGTTGGTACTTCCTCGACGTTCATGTAGTCGGAAACAGTCAATAATTTGTGGGGACGACGGTTAAGTGTCGGGCGACAAGCCACCAAACCTTTAGTATAGGGATGTTGAGGATTAGCAAAAATTGTGGCCGCGTCGTCGAATTCGACAATTTTACCTCTGTACATCACTGCGACTGTATCAGCAACTTCGGCAATTAACCCTAAATCGTGGCTGATAAAAATTAAAGCCATGTCGCGACTGGCTTGTAATTCTCGCAACAAATCAATAATAGTTGCTTGCACCGTTACATCTAAAGCGGTGGTTGGTTCATCAGCAATTAATAGCAACGGGTTGCAGGAAATAGCCATTGCAATCATTATCCGTTGCAACTGACCCCCTGAAAGTTGATGAGGATAACGTTCGAGGATGGCTTCTTTGTGTTGCTGGACTAACTTGAGTAGTTTTTGTTCGTCTAAGCTGGATGAACCAAAAGATGAATTTTGCCAAGAGTCTATATACTGCTGTCGGATCTTTTCGTCGCTTGGGAGCAATTTTACTTCTTGCAGACCTGCGATCGCTTGTTGTTTTGCTTCTGCTGCGGAAATATTCTGATGTCGTAAAATTGCTTCTATCAGTTGAAACCCGATGTTATACACAGGATTAAGCGAACTCATCGGTTCTTGAAAAATCATGGCGATATCGCCACCCCGATGCAGTTGTATCTCTTTCGGAGATAAATCTATCAAATTAATGGGTTGACTATTTTCATTAGCACGAAACCAAATTTCTCCGCCTGCGATTCTTCCCGGAGACTGCAATAAACCCATCACTGCTAAAGCTGTGACTGATTTACCACTCCCCGACTCTCCTACTATCCCTAGAGTTTCACCTCGATGCAATTGAAAAGAAATTCCATCTACAGCTTTGACGACTTTGCGATCGCCAACAAATTCAACCTGTAAGTTGCGAACATCTAGGACTGTTTCTTTCATAGTGAGTCGGGGTTAAACGGGAATTGAAAATAAACAGGATCTTAACAGTTATCAGTTATCAGTTATCAGTGAGGAAAAAGGTATAAGTCCCAGAGTTGATGTATGGATGTTAACTAGCAATTGATAACTGATAACTGATTTAAAACGGTATATCGTCAACATCTGGTTCTGGATTTGGGACTGTGGGAGGATAGGAAGTACGTTCCGGTTTTGAGGTTTGAGGAACAGGTTGGGAGTAATCATCTTGGGAAGCGACACCAGCATTACTGGTTGCTGGAGTTGCTGTTGGAAGTGGTCGTTCGTAACTAGAAACTGCTTTTTGAGGAGTGGGAACTGGTGCTGAGAGTGGTGCTGCGGTTACAGGAGACTCACCCATGTTTAAATTTGCAACTAAAGGATATATTTTTTGTACTGTTAATTCAGCACGTTTTTCTTTAAAACCTTCTGGACGGTCAATGGTATGCATACCTAAACGTCCTTCTAGAAGGATGCGATCGCCAATGTGGTAATTTTGCTGAATGTCTTTAGCCATATTGCCCCAGCCTACCACTTTTAAATTTGCTGCTGGTTCACCTTCTCGCAACCCAGAAAATTGCACCAGCATTTCTGTTATTTCCAATCCATCTGGTGTAAAACGCAGTTCTGGTTCTTTAACAATTTCTGCCATCAAAATACAGCTGTTCATCAAACTTCTCCTTATAAAATAGATGTTGGGGAATCGGGGAAAGGGGATTGGGGAAAGAATATTAAATTCTGTTTGTGTTTTTTAGCATAGGAATGTCTGAATTAAAAATATTGTTAATCATAATTAATCACTAATAACTAATTACTAATAAATCTAAGTAAGCCGACAGGAATAAAATCCAGGTTGCGTGAATTTATCTGTCGCAATCATTTTTGAAATTGGTATTACCAATAACCAATGACAACCCTGACTTAATCTTGGCTTTTAAACTGTTTTAACATAAAAGCCAAGGAAGCACTGCAAACAGGATTCATGTTTGTAGTAAGCACTTTAGTGCTTGAATATTTTTGAATATTTGAGGACTAAAGTCCTGACTACAAACGAATATACCTGTCTCAATTTATGTAATCATCCACTAGGATGAGTATTTGATTCTACAATATTTTAGTACTAACGTACCACATGCGTCTTTAAGTTTTGACATGAGTAGGGAAAAGACCGTAGGCTACTAACCTCGCTGGTAGCTCTGGTAACATTACACTGATTAAAGCAGAAAGCCCACAAAGGACAGTTGCGTAGCAACGATTCCTGTCCTTTAGGTGTGGGATGCAAAGAGTGCGACCTTTAGGTGCAGTCAAGCTTTTCTAGCGAACGCCAATACCTTGACGCGCTAACAGTAAGGCAAGAACAGCACCTGCTGGGCCGCCGCCAACAATGCAACAATTTGTTGTTTGTACGTCTAAAATGTCATGGGTAGGAGTCGGCGTCTCTTGAGGAGAAGAATTTGAGGTAAGATGAGAAGCCATAACAAAATTCCCCAATGTGCTTTCTTCCAAGGTAGTGTGGCTATGATCGTAAAAGCTATTTTTTTAACTTTTCGTAGCCACAACAAACGTGTATCATGAGCGCTTAAGCCTAAGTGTACTTTGTCATTTGTTGAAAGTTATTAACGAATGACAAATGACCATTGACCATTGACCATTTTTGAAAAACTCGTGACGCAAGTAATTTTAGAAAACGTTTATAAAAGTTTTCCTCCTCGTCGAGGAGAAAATGTTACTTCTCAATCCCAACTGGTACTGAACTCTGGGGAGAAAAAGGAAGCAACTGTCTCCAAAGCTGGAGATAATGTGAATGTTTTGCGACGAATTAACCTCACTGTGGCAGATGGTGAATTTATGGTGCTGGTGGGGCCTTCTGGTTGTGGTAAAAGCACCTTGCTGCGGTTAATTGCTGGTTTGGAAGCAATGACTGGAGGCAATATTTGGGTAGGCGATCGCTTAGTTAACGATCTTCCCCCCAAAGAACGAGATATTGCCATGGTGTTTCAAAATTACGCCCTCTATCCCCATATGTCGGTGTATGACAATATTGCTTTTGGATTAAGACGGCGACAATTGGCGAATGGGGAAAATTCCAAATTTGGTGAAAATCTACTTGTAGGTGTGACAAGAAATTTACCGAAGGGACTACGTTATATTTCTCATAGAGAACGGGCAGTAAATCAACAGGTAAAATACGTTGCCCAGTTATTACAAATTGAAGGACTGTTAAATCGTTTACCCAAACAATTATCTGGGGGACAAAGACAACGGGTAGCGTTAGGAAGGGCGATCGCACGCAATCCACAAGTTTTTCTCATGGATGAACCACTTTCTAACCTAGATGCTAAACTGCGCGCCGAAACCCGCGCCCAAATTGTCAAATTGCAACGCCAGCTAGGGACAACAACAATTTACGTTACCCATGATCAAACAGAAGCGATGACAATGGGCGATCGCATTACAATTCTCAATCAAGGTCAAATTCAACAAGTTGCCCAACCGTTAGAACTGTATAATCGTCCGGCGAATCTATTTGTAGCTGAATTCATTGGTTCACCCCCAATGAATTTTATTCCAGTCCAATTTCATGCGCCTTTACTAATTACTAACGGTGATTTTCGCCTCACCCTATCCGAATTTTGGGGTAATGCTTTAAAAAAATACGACGGACGCACTCTAATTTTAGGTATCCGTCCAGAACATTTTATTTTGAGTGTCCCGGCTACCAAAAATCTACCCGTACAAGTCGAATTAGTAGAAAACCTTGGCAACGATAGTTATTTATCTACAAAACTTATCGGTTCTAGTTTCCAACAACCTGTGACTACCTCTGGCAATTCTTTGCAAGTGCGAGTCCCACCAGAAAGGATAGTACACGTCGGCGAACAACTATGGTTATCCCTAACAGCAGAAAAACTCCACTTTTTTGATCCAGAAACAGAATTGGCAATATTTCCTTGAATCATGAAACATTTTTGATATCGTCACAGGCATAAATCATGCCTAAATTTATCTCATTAATTGGCTATTTCTTGTAAACATCTTTACGATGCCCAATTTTAACAATTTTGACTATTAGTAAATCATCTTTGACCTCGTACAAAATACGATATTTGCCTACACGAACACGGTAAGTATCTTCACTGTCTTCTAACTTTACAACTCCATCAGGACGTGGATTTTCTGCTAACTCTTGAATCTTCTCCTCAATTCGTAGTTTGATATCTTCAGGGATCTTTTTTAATTGTTTAGCTGCCCTACTTGTAATTTCGACTTGATAAATCACGCGGTTTCTCGTTTGTATTGTTCCCAAGAAATAGTAGTATCATTTTTTGCCGCATGAATATCTCGAAGATCCTCTTCATCTTCGCTTTTACGAATTTTTAATAACTCTAAAACATCTTCTAAAGTATCTTCATAAGCCTGTTCCAATTCCTCGTAAATTGCTTTGAGTAGCGCTTGTCTAGTTTTTGTAGTTTCCATTTGTCACCTCATAAATTTTTTTACATTAATTATCCTCTATGCCAGCGCGTACCCTCACGGCTATCGATTAAAGTAATACCTTGGGCTTGTAATTCGTCGCGGATGCGATCGGCTTCGGCAAAATTTTTCGCTTTTCTGGCTTGTTGCCGTTTTTGAATTAACTCCTCGATTTCTGCTTCAGTAATACCTGATCCTTGGGTTGTTTCTTCTGTAACTTTGGCTTCTAAACCTAAAACCCCAGCTAAGGTAACAAGAGTCTGCCATTGTTTCGCTAATTCTTGCGGTGGTGTTTCGGTTTTACCTTCATGCACCAATAGATTTCCTTCCCGCCGTAATTCTTTGGCGAGTTCAAATAGTACTGCTAGGCTTCCAGAGAAATTAAAGTCATCATCTCCTGATTCTTCAAATCGTTTGATGATTTCTTTCTCTAAGTGATTTACGTTATCGTCCAAGCCAATTTTTTGACCGTGTTCGTAGCCAAAGAGTAAACCTTCTTTGAGGGTTTTCCAACTACTTTCAGCAGTGGCGATCGCTTCATCGGTAAAATCTAGTGGTCTGCGATAGTGGGCTTGCAAAACAAAGTAGCGCACCGCCATTGGATCAACTGGACGATCTAATAATTCTCGAATGGTAGTAAAGTTGCCCAGAGACTTGGACATTTTTTTACCATCTACCATTACCATGCCGTTATGCATCCAGTAGTGTGCTAGAGGTTTATTAATAGCGCCTTCTGATTGGGCTATTTCATTTTCATGGTGAGGGAAAATTAAATCACCACCGCCGCCGTGAATATCGATTGTTTCACCCAGTTGCGATCTAATCATCGCTGAACATTCAATGTGCCATCCCGGACGACCTTTACCCCAAGGTGAGTCCCAAGTCGGTTCTCCAGGTCTAGCGGCTTTCCATAAAGCAAAATCAAAGGGGTGTTGTTTTTTACTTTCCTGGTCTTCTGTATCTACTCTGCCACTAGCACCAGCTTGCATCTGTTCTAGTTCTCGGCCTGATAGCTTGCCGTAAGTAGGAAAACGCTCAATTTTGTAGTAAACGTCACCACCAGCCGCATAAGCGTAATCTTTTGCTACTAAAGCTTGAATCATGGTATGGATTTCGGGAATATGTTCCGTTGCACGAGGATATTCATCCGCATCCATGACGTTTAAACGACGGATATCTTCAAAATAAGCATCTATAAAACGATGTGACACCGCTTCCATCGTTGTACCTTGTTCTCTGGCACGGTTGAGAATCTTATCGTCAATATCGGTAAAATTCTGGATGTAACGCACTTGATAACCGCGCCATTGCAGATAACGACGTATAGTATCCCAAACTATGTAGGAACGAGCATGACCCAAATGGCAATAGTCATACACAGTCACGCCACAGCAATACATCTTAACTTTTCCAGGCTCAATTGTTTCCAAAGGTTCTTGGCGACGAGTGAGTGTATTGTAAACAGTTAGGGTCATAACACAGTAATACTTAATTGAGATACGCAATAATAGGTTAAAGCAATTGGGACGTTGATCCAGCATCCCTATGCTAGTGTTTTATGGACTCTCTACGCTACATTCTCTAGTTTGACTCATTTGATGACAGTGTTATGCAAGCAGCTACTTCTGAATCCCATGCAATGGAAGCCTCAAAACAAGGATTACCAGTAACAATTATTACTGGTTTTCTTGGTAGTGGCAAAACAACTTTACTAAATCATATCCTGAGCAATCAGCAGGGTTTAAAAACTGCTGTTTTAGTGAATGAATTCGGCGAAATTGGCATCGACAACGAGTTAATTATCTCTACCGACGATGATAATAATATGGTGGAGTTAAGTAATGGTTGTATATGTTGCACCATTAATAATGATTTGGTTGATGCCGTTTACAAAGTTTTAGAACGTCAAGAAAACATAGATTATCTAGTTGTAGAAACAACTGGACTTGCAGATCCGCTACCAGTTGCTTTAACATTTCTTGGCACAGAATTACGAGATTTAACTCGTCTGGATTCGATTATCACTGTTGTAGATGCGGCAAATTATAGCCTAGATTTATTTAATTCTCAGGCAGCTTATAGTCAAATTGCCTATGGTGATGTGATTCTGTTGAATAAGACAGATTTGGTTTCTCAAACAGAATTAGAAACACTAGAAACTAAAATTCGTGAGGTTAAAGAAGGTGCGAGAATTATTCGTACTAACAAAGCACAAGTACCATTACCTTTAATTCTGAGTGTTGGTCTGTTTGAGACAGACAAGTATTTTGATACCATCGAAGCTCATACTCACGAACATCATGATCATGATCATGATCATTCCGAATGCGGTCATGACCACCACGACCATGATCATGACCATTCAGAATGTGGTCACGACCATCATGACCATGATCATGATCACCATCATCATTCCAATCATTTGGAAAACGATGGCTTCACCTCACTATCTTTTGAGAGTGAAAAACCGTTTGCAATCAGGAAGTTTCAGTATTTCTTAGATAACCAACTTCCTGAGAACATTTTTCGTGCTAAAGGGATTATGTGGTTTGAGGAAAGTCCCAAACGACATATTTTTCATCTTTGTGGTAAACGCTTTACTCTAGATGACGACGAGTGGAAAGGTGAAAAGAAAAATCAGTTGGTACTAATTGGCCAAAATCTAGATCATGAAAAGTTGCGAGAACAATTAGAATACTGTTTATGTATTCCTTCTACAACTCGCGGTAAAGGGTTTGGGAAGTAGTCATTGGTCATTGGCCATTGGTCATTGGTCATTAGTCCAATGACTAATGACCAATGACCAATGGAGTAAGGGAACTTTTAATTAGTTTTTCTTTATTCTTGTGATTCTTCAGACTCTGAAATCTCTAACTGTTGCAACTGTTCTACTGATAAACCTGTCAACTTTGTTACCATATCTGTTGACATCCCCTCTTTGAGGAGGTTGACAGCAACGCGCTGAATTCCTTCTTGAATCCCTTCAGCTCGACCTTCAGCGCGACCTTCGTCAATTAAAGCCTGATAAGTTACTGACTCTTGCATAAGTTCTTTTCGCAGCAACTGTTGAATTGTGTCTTTATTTAATACTAACCCAGCCAGGATGAATGTTGATGCTGCAATATTACTTTGTGTACGTTGATCCTTAATAGTAGAAATTACTTGAGCAACTTGTCTAAGTGTTTCAGTACGGTCATTTGTCTGACTCAAGACTGCAAAAGGTAATAAACCTGTAAATTTCAGGAACACACTGGTTGGTTGTTCCCATAAGCGAATGATATCAAACTCGTGATGAGTTTTTTCTAAGGTAAATGTATTTTGTTGTACTAGGTCAGAAGTAGTTTTTTGAAGATAAATTACGACTTGATTCATGCGTTTCTTGGGAAAACGCCGATACACACGCAGTCGATAATCTGTCATCCGAAAGGGAATTTCGGTTTTGGGTTGAGTTTGAAATTCCAAATGAAGTACAACTTGATCAGATTGGAGTAATATTAGTGCGTCGGCACGAATCGGTTCAAGAGACAGTTCTGAGGGACTTAACTCGGTGAGGGTTACTCGTTCTCCTAGTAGCCAACTGGCAAAATCACTTGAGAAAGTTTCAGCAAGGAATTTACACAGGTTATCGAACATGAATAAATCTAAAGTGAAAGTAAAAAATAAAGAATACAGTACTAAGAACATTTAAGACTTCAGTTTTAGAAATAAATGCGCGTTGTCATCCAACGAGTTAAATCATCTCAAGTCACAGTTAATGGTGAAATTGTCGGCAAAATTGGACAAGGACTAAATTTGCTTGTCGGTATTGCTGAGACTGATACTGATGCCGAAGTTGACTGGATGGTACGTAAATGTTTGGAATTACGACTGTTTCCTGGCCAAGAAGGCGGCGACAGATGGCAAAAATCTGTACAAGAGATTGGTGGTGAGTTACTGGTAGTCAGTCAGTTTACACTTTATGGGGATTGTCGCAAAGGGCGACGACCTTCTTTTGACCGTTCCGCGACTCCTAAAACTGCTGAACATTTATATAACTGTTTTGTTGGTAAGTTACGCGAGAGTGGTTTAAGGGTCGAAACTGGCAAATTTGGGGCAATGATGCGAGTTGCTATTGAAAATGATGGCCCTGTAACCTTAATACTAGAGAAATAAAATACATAAGTATTTACACATAGACAATCAATCTCATTATTCTCTAGACTGATTGGTACTAAAAGATGAGAAAATATTAATTTAAACATCACAAAAGTTTAAATTCACTCATCATGGCAAAAATTCAATTTTCTAAAGGTATTGACGAAGACGTGATTCCAGAAGTTCGTTTGACGCGATCGCGGACTGGTGATAGTGGTACTGCAACGTTTATTTTTCAAAATCCAAAAGCATTAGATAGTAATAACACCGAAGAAATCACTGGCATGTATATGATTGACGAAGAAGGGGAAATTGTCACCCGTGAAGTCAAAGGTAAATTTATCAACGGTAAACCAGAAGCTTTGGAAGCTCTTTACCTGATGAAATCTAAAGAAGAATGGGAGCGCTTTATGCGGTTTATGCAAAGATATGCAGAAGAAAATGACTTGGGATTTAATCAATCTTAAGCAATCATTGGTCATTAGTCATTAGTTATAGATCAAAGGACAAATGACAAATGACCAATGACAAAGGACAAATGACCAATGACTAATATCCCTCATTCAGATTCTCAAGTGTTGACGGTAACTTGCGCTGTAGTTACCGTTAGCGATACGCGTTCCGAATCAACCGATAAAAGTGGTCAGCTAATTCAACAATTACTTCGCGATGCTCATCATACAGTCGGAGCTTATACGATTATTAAAGATGAACCAGCCCAAATTCAAACAGAGTTAGAACGGCTGGGGAAGAATTCTGATTTAGATGCTGTAATTTTTAATGGTGGCACAGGTATTGCACCAAGAGACACTACCTATGATGCCATAGAAAAGCTATTAGAAAAAACTTTGCCTGGATTTGGCGAGTTGTTCCGCTTTTTAAGTTATCAAGAAATTGGTTCGCGAGCGATCGCATCTCGTGCTGTTGCTGGTGTTTATCAAAGTAAGTTAATCTTTTCTGTTCCTGGTTCTAGCAATGCAGTACGATTAGCGATGGAAAAATTGATTTTACCAGAACTTAGCCATTTGGTGAGTTTGTTACGGTGACTAGGGATTAGGGATTGGGGATTGGAATTTTATGTCCTGATTGTAGGTTTTTCCCGTGAGTTTGCTGGAACAAAAACTTATGATGTTTGGCGATTGTGAGTTTCATCACGCACGTTTTTAGTTATTTTTGTTAAGGGAGTAAGTGAATAAATTTTGTTAGTAGAACGAATAATTAAATGGCTCGTACCCCAAAATTAACTTTTGATCGTGGCACACTAATTTTACATCCACCACCGCGTGGCAAAGCTTGGACTGATTACGCTGTATGGGATGATAGAGTTGAAAAGTTCCGCATTCCGGCGATGAGATATCGTTCTTTAGTGGAAGCATTACAAGCTGAAGATACCTATTTTGTTGATGAGGCGAAGAGTTTTAATTCTCTTGAATTACTTTCGAGTTTAGAAATGGAACCCTATCCCCATCAAAGCGAGGCGTTAACAGCTTGGAAGTTGGCGGGAAGACAAGGGGTAGTAGTATTACCTACCGCAGCCGGAAAAACTTATTTGGCACAAATGGCGATGGAAGCGACGCCACGCAGTACGCTGATTGTAGTGCCGACGTTGGATTTAATGCATCAATGGTATGCACACTTGATGTCAGCGTTTCCGGATGCGGAAGTGGGGTTATTGGGGGGTGGTTCGCGGGATAAAACAGCAATACTAGTTGCAACTTACGATAGCGCCGCCATTCATGCTGAAAGCTTGGGAAATCAGTATGGGTTGTTGATTTTTGATGAGTGTCATCATTTACCAACTGATTTTAATCGGGTAATTGCAGAATATGCGATCGCACCTTATCGTTTAGGACTATCGGCGACACCAGAACGTAGCGATGGTAAACATAGCGATTTAAATATCCTAATTGGCCCAGAAGTATATCGCAAAAGGGCTGAGGATTTGGCAGGAAAGGCCTTAGCAGAACACGAAATTGTCCAAATTAAAGTCAAGCTATCGCAGCACGAACGCCACAAATACAACGAGTTGATTCAAACCCGAAATGAGTTTTTGCAGCAAGCAAAAATTTCTTTGGGGAGTATTCAGGGTTGGCAAAAGTTTGTCCAAATGAGTGCGCGATCGCAAGCAGGGCGTAGAGCGATGTTAGCACATAGGCAAGCCAAAGAGATTGCTGTCGGTACAGATGGGAAGTTAAGAATTTTAGCGAATTTACTAGTCAAGCATTATCCAGAAAGAACTTTAATTTTTACTGCTGATAATGCTACCGTTTACCGAATTTCTCAAGAGTTTTTAATTCCAGCAATTACTCATCAAACGCCTGTAAAAGAACGTCACGAGGTTTTAACAAAGTTCCGCGAAGGGGAGTATAAAACTTTGGTGGCTTCCCATGTATTGAATGAGGGTGTAGATGTACCCGCAGCGAGAATAGCGATTATTTTATCTGGTACTGGTTCTGCTAGGGAATATACTCAGAGGTTGGGAAGAGTATTAAGGAAGGGAAAGGATAATAATAAGCAGGCAATTTTGTATGAGGTGGTGGCAGAAGATACATCTGAGGAAGGGACTTCGGCGAGGAGAAGAGGCGTGAGAAATGAATCACAAAGGACACAAAGAAAGGAAAAAGGAAATTTACAAGTTGTTTATGGTACTGGCGAGGAAAAAAGTTATCGTGCTGCTGAACAGTTAGAGATTAATTATTCAGTTGATAATAATAAGTCTAAAAAAGAAGATTAGTCTGATGTCAATTCCCTGCAAAATTGCACTGTCATTTAACTTGATATAGGACTCCTATTTTATTGTTGTTAGCGTAGTCTGCGCTCTTGGTTTAAAAAACTCAGTACAACCTTATTTCTTAAGCTGTTCAGCATTTAAATTGGGTATAATAAAAAGCCGAATTCAGTAAAAA
>NZ_JCACKS010000042.1:0-16064 GCF_059505505.1 Pelatocladus sp.
GATTTTTGGGTTCACCGAAATGATTTTTGAGTTCGCCGAAATGATTTTTGGGTTCGCCGAAATGATTTTTGGGTTCACCGAAATGATTTTTGAGTTCGCCGAAATGATTTTTGAGTCCGCCGAAACGATTTAGAGCATCCCAATTTTTGAAAAAACAAGAGCGACTAGAAGTCGCGACCACACAAACATAGACGCCCGTAGGACCAATACGGTTCGGTTAAGAATTTTTCGTCATAATTTTGGACATGTAGAGACGTTGCACTGCAACGTCTCTACAGGGTTTAAACGTCAATTGATTTGTCTTATCCGAACCGTATTGCCCGTAGGACGGCTTCCCATTCGCCATCAGAGCCAGCCTACGCAGGCTACAACTAGTCCACGCAGGCGGACTTAGTTTGTCTAGACCCAGACTTCCAGTATGCGGGGATCTTAAACATTTGAGATACTCCCACAGAGAATCCCAATTACTTACGCCTCTCCCCCAACAACTACATCGCGTATTCGCAGACTTGGGCCGCCACAACCTACAGATAAACCATTTTGTCCACCTTTGCCACAACCACCGGATTCGTCCCAGTAAAAGTCGTCACCGATTGCTTCTATATCTGTGAGGGTTTGAAATACGTTTCCTGAAAGAGTGACATCTTTTACTGGTTCGGCTATTTTCCCATTTCTAATCATCCAAGCTTCCCCAGCACTAAAGGTGAACATTTCGCCGTTAGTCATTCCACCCAACCAGTTACGGGCATAAACTCCTTCTTTGATACCACTAAATAAATCAGCTACAGGTGTTTTACCTTTTTCTATCCATGTGTTAGTCATGCGGACAATGGGTGCATAGTGATAATTAAGACATCTAGCATTACCTGTTGCCGCTTCTCCTAATTTCCCTGCGGTTTCGCGAGAATGCAATCTTCCGACTAATACTCCATCTTGAATTAACTGCGTAGTTGTCGCAGGTGTTCCCTCATCATCATATAAATAACTACCTCTGTGTCCAGTGGGGGCTGCACCATCAAAAATTTGCAATTCTTTTGGGCCAAACCTGCGTCCAATCGTCATAATTTCCAGCAAATCTGGGTTTTCGTAAGCCATATCTGCTTCTGAAAGATGTCCAAAAGCTTCGTGGACAAATAAACCAGTGAGAATGGGATCAATAACTACAGTGTAGGTATTACCTTTGACTGATGGTAGTGCTAAGGCTGCTACTGCTCTTTGAGCGGCGCTTTTGACTTGGGTGTCTAAGTTGGTTAAATCTTCAAAAGCTTGGCGAGAACCGATGGTTTCTCTACCAGTTTGGACAGTATCACCATCTCTGGCTGTGGCAGCAAAGCGCATTTCCATATCTACCCAAGATTGTTCAATGAAAGTACCTTCATTGGTAGCAATTATTACTCTTTGACTGATATCACTGTAGCGTACAGATGTGGTGCTGATGCGATAGTCTACACTTTCGAGGAGATTACAATAGCGATCGCACAATTCTTTTTTGCGAGTCAAGGAAATATATCGCGGATTAGTACCTGTCAAAGGTAATTGACAGACAGCTTGCACTGGTTCAATGGGAGCAAGTACAGTTTCTTCATCACCAACCATTCGCGCCGCAGCAATTGCTTCTTCGATGCGTTCAGCAATTGTTGTCAAGCGGTTGAAACTGCTGAATCCCCATCCACCTTTATAAGCAGCACGAACATGTCCACCGATGGAGATAGCTTCGCTGAGGGTTTCGACTTTTTCGCCACGCAAAAATATATCTGTACCTTCAGCTTCTTCTAGGCGAATCATTAAATAATCTACCTTCGATGAATAGCGTTCTAGTAAATCAGAAATTAAATTTTGCACATCCACAAGTAAGCTAGGCATTTGGCTGCTAGGAACAACGACGACTTGAATTTATTCTCCGATAAAGTGTGATCACACAAGGGAGAACACAGAAGTAGATATTTTTTGATCGT
The DNA here is from genome assembly GCF_059505505.1 of Pelatocladus sp. Lineage (NCBI taxonomy): Bacteria > Bacillati > Cyanobacteriota > Cyanophyceae > Nostocales > Hapalosiphonaceae > Pelatocladus > Pelatocladus sp. Next base: position 1,956 of record NZ_JCACKS010000042.1, read on the forward strand.
TTATCCTGTATTCTTTTTTAATGCGATCGCCATAGAGCGTACAGAAAGCCTTGATTATTTATCCTTGATGTGCTTAAAAATGCAAGAAAAGCTGCCAAAAATCTTTAAGTTAGAGGCAGGTAATGCCAGTAAAAATGTTTTGCTGTTGGCAGGAATCTTTTTTTTCCTGTGTCTGTTATTTACCCTGCACCGCTACTATAGTTTTTACGCTTCCTTCGACCAAGGCATTTTTAACCAAGTTTTTTGGAATAATCTGCATGGTCGCTTTTTTGAGAGTTCTCTTTCTTCTAGTCTTTCTACAAATGTAGTTCATGCTGGTGAAATTGCCACAGTATATTATCATCGGCTTGGGCAACACTTCACACCAGCGTTGTTGCTGTGGCTACCAATTTACGCCTTGTTTCCTTCTCCTGCAACTTTGACTGTTTTGCAAGTCACGCTGATCACGGCGGCGGGTTTAGTGCTATACGTACTAGCTAGGCAATATCTCCAACCACGATTAGCAGTCATGATTACCGCCAGCTTTTACGCTGCGAATGCGGTGATCGGCCCGACTTTAAGTAACTTTCACGACATTTGCCAGATTCCCTTGTTTGTATTTACCCTGCTGCTAGCAATGGAAAAACGCTGGTGGTGGTTATTTTGGTTGATGGCAGTTTTGATTTTAGCTGTGCGGGAAGATGCTGGTATAGGATTATTTGGGGTGGGAGTTTACATGATTTTGAGTCAACGCTTCCCCCGCGCTGGCGTTGCTGTGTGTATCCTCAGTTTTGGTTACATATTGGTGTTGACTAATAAAATCATGCCTCTGTTTTCTGAAGATGCTTCACGCCGATTTGCGATCGAACGATTTGGACAATATATTGATGGTGATCAAGGCTCGACTTTAGATATTATTCGGGGCATGATAACTAATCCTGTGCAGTTTTTGGTAGAATTAGTCACACCAATAGATGGAACAATTAAGTATTTACTTGGTCAATGGTTGCCCTTAGCATTTGTACCTGCTGTTGCGCCTGGTTCTTGGATGATAGCTGGGTTTCCATTATTACAATTATTCATCAGCCGGGGCGAATCTGTTCTTTCGATTACGATTCGTTATGCCTTAACTGTAGTTCCAGGATTATTTTACGGGTCTATTCTCTGGTGGTCGCAGCGTCAGCAAAAATATAAACCTTCATTTCGCCGCTTGTGGATAGGTTGTATTTGTCTATCTTTGTTTTTTAGCTTCACATCTAACCCAAATCGCACTTTTTACTTTCTGATTCCTGATTCCGTAAAACCACTAGTATATGTGTCATTGCCACAACAATGGCAGCATGTAAATCAGATGCGTTCCTTGCTAGCACAAATTCCCTCTGATGCTAGTGTATCTGCAACAACTTATTTGGTTCCCCATCTTTCTAGTCGGCGAGAAATCCTACGTTTACCTGCTTTAGAACTACGTGATGATGCTCAAAAAGTGATCAAAGTAGATTATGCGATCGCTGATCTTTGGCAGTTACAAAAGTATCAAGCTGCATTTAAAAGCGATCGCCGTTTATTAAAAGATTTAGTACCACAGATTGACCAGCTCACCAATAATCGCGAATATGGAATCATCAGCTTTCAAGATGGCGTCATTCTCTTAAAAAAAGCTGCCAGTTCGGACACAAAAGCAGCAGCAGCTTGGTTACAATTCCGGCAAGAGTTGGTGGAAAAGGATCGGGGATTCTCCAGAGGAGACGCACTCGCGTTCGGGGATTGGGGATCGGGGAAGGGAGAAAAATATATATCTCATCCTACCTACCTAATGACTAATGACTAATGATTAATGACCAATGACCAATGACCAATTTTAGAGAAATGTAAAGGCTTGGGGGATTGCATCCAATGAAAATACTAGTGCTGAGTTGGGAATTTCCACCCCGTATTGTTGGAGGAATTGCGCGTCATGTCTCAGAGTTGTACCCAGAACTCGTTAAGTTAGGACATGAAGTTCATCTGATCACACCTGAATTTGGTCATGCACCCATGTATGAATTAGTGGAAGGGGTGTGTGTGCATCGGATTCCTGTAGCTGGTGGAAATGACTTTTTCCACTGGGTAGTAAACATGAACCAAAGTATGGGTAGTCATGGCGGAAAATTGATCTCGGAGGAAGGGCCTTTTGATATTATCCATGCTCATGATTGGTTAGTGGCAGATGCGGCGATCGCTCTCAAGCATACTTTTAAAGTTCCTCTGATTGCCACAATCCACGCTACTGAATACGGACGCTACAACGGTATTTATACTGCTACTCAATGTTATATAAGTAGTAAAGAAGAACTATTAGCCTACAACGCTTGGCGAGTGATCGTCTGCACCGACTACATGCGCCGGGAAGTAGAACGGGCGTTACACAGTCCTTGGGATAAAATTGACGTTATTTATAACGGTATCCGTCCAGAAAAGAAACGCCACCACGAAGATTTTCACGCCTTAGACTTCCGTCGGCAATTTGCTGAAGATGGCGAAAAAATTGTTTACTATGTCGGTCGCATGACCTATGAAAAGGGTGTATCCTCACTGCTAGCTGCGGCTCCTAGAGTTTTGTGGGAAATGGGTGGTTATGTTAAGTTTGTAATTATTGGTGGTGGAAATACTGATCATCTCAAAAAACAAGCTTGGGATACAGGCATTTGGGATAAATGTTATTTTACAGGCTTTATGTCTGATGACTACTTAGATAAATTTCAAACTATCGCTGACTGTGCTGTTTTCCCTAGTCTTTACGAACCCTTTGGCATTGTGGCGTTAGAAAGCTTTGCTTCTCGTGTACCCGTAGTTGTATCTGACACTGGTGGGTTTCCTGAAGTAGTACAACATACAAAAACAGGTATTATCACGTATACTAATAATCCTAATTCTCTGGCGTGGGGAATTTTGGAAGTGCTAAAAAACCCCGGATATCGGCAATGGTTGACTGATAATGCTTACGAAGATTTGGAACGGCGCTTTAGCTGGCCAAAATTAGGTAAGCAAACAGAACAGGTGTATGAGCGAGTGCTACATGAGCGATCGCTCATAGTTTGGTAGGAGTTTGAATGCACACCAGACGCAAAGAAATATAGTTCTTTGCGTCTTTTATCTTTTACAAATAAGAAGCTACGGTTAAACTAGTCGCGATCGCACAAGCAACTAATAAGATTAATCTTTCTTTTGCTGTTAATCTTGAATCTACAGGTAGTTCTCCTGTATAACCACGAGCTACCATTGCTGCATAAACTCGCTCTGCTCTTGCTAAACTGCGGAGATACAAACTACCAATCATTGCTGCACTAGCGTAACGTAACCATCCACCAGGGCCATTAATACCTCGCAATTGAGCAGCACGCTGCATTCTCTGGACTTCTGACAATAAAATTTCTAAGTATTGTCCTGCTAACAATAAACTTTGTTTCAAACCACTCGGAACAGGTAGAGCTTTAAGAGCAATACCAAAACTGTGTGGTGGTAAAGTTAGCAAAAAACTATTCATTGTCAGCAAGCAAACCAGAGAACGAACCAACAAAAAACTGGCTCGTTCCCATCCTAAAGGCAAAGCCACTAATGACAGAAATATTAATTCTGTACCCAACAAACCTGTGAGTTGAGGAATGGGGGCGCTTAATAAGACAGCCCAAATCAGTGCAATAGAAGCATATGCAGCTAGCCATTCCCAAGCTTCATACTTTAATAAAGCTGCTCCAATTACAATAACTAGAGATAGCTGCAAGCGTAAAGGTAAGGGTAAGGAAAGTTTAAGCATTCTTTGGTTTCACTACCTGAGCAATACCAAAAGCAACACCAAAGCAAACGATTGATCCAATAATCCCAGCAATACTTGTACCGAGTGAACCCAATCCTTCTATGCCATAATCGGCTAGAGGTGTTGGTACTATCACTCTCACCTGATCGGCGAGGTTAATAAAGCCTAAGTTTTCAGCAACTCTTTCTAAACCATCTGGCCATGCGGAAGCAACCAAGGAAACTAAACCAGAAATCAAAAGAATACTTACTACTGGTATTACCCACCCTCTTAATTGTCGTTCTTCTCCAGGTAACAAATCTGGTCGAACTGTGGCTAGGTAAGTCAATACGCCTCCGGTAATCAAACCCTCGCCAATTCCAATCAAAATGTGTACACCAGTCATCGCTGGTAAAGCTAATCCTAAAGGTGCTGTTCCCGAAATAGCCAACTCAAGCGCGCAGGCGATCGCAGCCACAACCACACTCACAGCAGCAGCGATTCCAGCTGCTAATGGTAAGCGGCTTTTGTAACCCCCAAATAATCGCTGTAAAGTTTGGGTTAAACTCCAACCAACCCAGACTCCCACTATTGCCATGTTAAAAATATTTGCTCCCAAAGCAGTGATTCCCCCGTCAGCAAACAGCACAGCCTGAATAATTAAAACCGTGGCGATGCATATTGTACCTGCCCAAGGATTACCAAGGATAATTGCTGCGAGAGTTCCTCCTAGTAAGTGACCACTAGTACCGCCTGCAACAGGAAAATTAATCATCTGAGCAGCAAAAATAAAGGCAGTAGTTAAACCCAAAATGGGTGCGTGTTTAATTCCAAAAGCATCTCGCGATCGCGTTAATGAAATACCCAACATCGCCACACTTACCACACCAGTAACTGCTGCTACTGGCGGAGAAATAAAACCATCAGGAATATGCATTAGGTTCCCCTGTTTTTGTTTTTATTTGCACAAATAAATTCTTAATAGCCGCAGTTCAAACTAATTCTTAAAAAAACAAAATTTACCCCTTTTCTGCAATGCCCTCTTAGGGGATTTTATACTCTTACTTCCGGATTATTGACAAGAAAATTTGTATAAAATGATTTACTTATGCTTTTGATTGTTAAAAATTATAAGTAAACAATTAGTACTTGTATGACATATACAGTAATTCTAGCTAAACGACTCGGCCGTAATGTACCGATAGCATAGTGCCGAAAAGCACGATCACTACATCTATGGCACACCGAAACACAATCCATGAAGCCCATCTTTGCCGATATCTTGAGAGCGCGATCGCTTCTGATTTTTGGATAAAGCAAGGAAGATTTCTAAAAATAAAGAAATTCATTGAAGATTCGCTGTTGTAATTGCTCTAAAATAGCTTTATCTTTAGTCAGTTCATTAAAAGCACCTAACATTTCACAAATTAAAGGCACTCCTAGCTGCAATTCCTCAAGAATTTCGCGTTGAGTAAACACATCCTCTGGTTTTCCTTCCAGCACCAGCCTTCCTCGATCCATCACAAATATCCAATCTGCCCAACGATAAACTAAATCAAGATCATGGCTTGCCATAACTATTGTTGTGCCAGCAGCATGGATATTTTGTAAAGTCGTCATCAACTTACGAGTATGCAATCTATCTAAATATGCTGTGGGTTCATCTAACAATAATAACTCTGGTTTGAGAACCATCACATCTGCGATCGATACTCGCTTTTTTTGACCTAAACTTAAATGATGTACAGGTCTTTGAGCAAGTTCTATTAAATCAAATTCAATTAATGATTGCTCAACTAGTTGTTGAATTTCAATCTCTGGCAAACCCAAATTACATAATCCATAAGAAATATCTTCTTCCACTGTAGAAGCAACTAGTTGTTGTTCTGGGTCTTGAAAAACAACGCCAACTTTCTGACGCAATTTTACTAAAGATTTGCGGTTATATTGTAGAGGCATTCTTTGCCAAATAATTTTACCTCTATCTGGTTTGTATAAACCATTAGCTAATAAAAAAAGAGTAGTTTTTCCACAACCATTTTGACCAATTAATGCACATCTTTTTTTCGCTGGAATTTTGAAATTGAGATTATTAATTGCCGATTCTTTAGCGCCTGAATAAGTATAATCTACTTGTTCAAATTCGAGTAACCATTCCTGCATTCTGCCCCCATTCTAATACTATTAATAAAGCGCAACCAAAAATAGCTTCTATTGTATAACGCTTTGATTGATGATAACGATGGGGATGCCAAACTCGCAATTCTCCATTAAAACCCCTGGATTCTAAACTCAAGCAAACTTGACGATAGTTTTCTATTGTGCGTTTGAGAAGTTGTCCAATTAATAGTGCTAAACTTCTCATCCCTGTAGCAAAATTACAGTATCCTCCACGGGCTTGTTGAGCAACCCATAACTCAGAAGCTGTGTTTAACAATACAAAAATAAAGCGATACATCAGTAATAACAATTCTGTAATTATTACTGGACAACCTATATGTCTTAGAGTTTGCAAGAGTGCAGTAAAAGGAATAGTCAGAACAATAAAATACAAACAACAAAGAGAAGCTAAAGCTCGCGTTAAAATTGTTAAACCCTGTACAGCACCATGATGACTGATATATAAGTAATAGTTGCCAAAGGCTAATCCTATAATTGAGTCATTTTCTACTAAATTGAGATGAGATATTTCTATTACATTAATAACTAAAGCAGGTAGACTGGTTAACCAAAAAAAAGTTGCTACGTAAATTAATTTAAAATATATTTTGCTAGGAATACCCGCATAAATTACTGTCCAAATACTCATCCAAACTGCAATCAGGATTTGTACAAAAGGATGAGCAAAGGCAGCAACTATCAACATAACAGTTGCAAACAGTAATTTTTGTTCAGGTGGCAACCAACACAAGCGATTAGTATAAGCTAGGGTATCAATCTGAATTTTCATTATGATGATTTTGTTGTTCTGAACGCCCTTTATAAAGTCCAATTACATAACCAATGACACCAGCGCCCGCAGCCGCTTGCACGGCAAATAAGAGGCTTTGTACTTCAGAACTAGATATTTGAATTAATGAATTAAACCAAGGTTCATATTTAGGCTGTATCTCTTTAATAGCTTCTTGAGCTTTGCCATCTGCACCACCAAATTCTGCATCTTTGAGTACCACCAATGGTGTTGCTGACAATGCAACTACAGCTAATAGTAATAACCAATTATTCCATTTATGTTTTTGATTTTTTGATTTTGAATGAGTCATACAATTAATAGTCCATAATTATGTGTAACTCTCTGGTAGTCCAACCAATCAAATTTATCTAGTTTGTAGTAAGCACTTTATTGCTTAATAGAGCGATAAATCGCTCACTACGAACCTTTTAAAACTTAGCTTGACAGAGTATTAATCACAGCAATTCTTCTGAGCGCAGGGTAATAAGAAATTACCAGTTTCTATCTGAATTGTGGTGTGTTCAATGCCAAACTTATCATGTAAATCCATCCTGATTCGAGATAAGAAAGCATCACCAGGATTACCAGTAAGCATAACCAAGTGTGCTGTTAATGCTGACTCGGTGGTACTCATGGCCCAAATATGCAAATCATGCACAGCAACCACACCAGAAAGTTCCGCTAAGTAAGTACGTACTGCTGACAAATCTATTCCTTGAGGAACAGCATCAAGTACCAAATCTAATGACTGAGATAACAACTTCCAAGTGCCAACTAAAATTACCACAACAATAATTAAGCTGATCACTGGATCGAACCATAGCCAGTTAGTTGTGATAATGGCGATACCAGCTAAAACCACACCTAAAGATACTAAGGCATCAGCCACCATATGTAAAAATGCTGCTTTAATGTTTAAATCTCGCTCTTTACCAGACATGAACATTGCAGCTGTAATGCCATTAATCACAATCCCGACAAGGGCTACAGTAATGATAGTGTTTCCAGTCACTGGTATGGGGTTACTCAAGCGTTGAATCGCTTCTATGGCGATCGCTCCCATCGCGACCAACAGTAAACAAGCGTTGAGAAGAGCAGCTAAGATCGAAGAACGACGTAATCCGTAAGTATAACGCTTCGTTGGGCGACGACGAGCCAGCCAAGTTGCACCCCAAGCCAGTATTAACCCCAGCACATCACTAAGATTGTGACCAGCATCCGCAGTTAAAGCTAAAGAGTTCGTCAGAAAACCAAATACTGCTTCAACGATCACAAATCCCATATTCAGGATAATACCAATCATAAAGGCACGATTGTAAGTGAGCTGATGGTGGTGGTCGTGGTGATGATGGATGGACATAGCTATGGGAGGAAAATGTCTATTCTGCTAAATAATATATGAATACATGTTCATGTATTGTGTGACATCCTAACCCATCGTCTGAAGTCATTACAAGTTGGTGATCAGTGATTAGCCATACCTGATGTTATTCATCTTGCTTGATTAGCTGCAACATTTCTAATTCTTGACGACCATAATTAGCCAGCCAGTTCCATACTAGTACGGTTAACAAGCCTTCACTAATTGCTAAAGGGACTTGTGTGACAGCAAAGATGCTGGCAAATTTGACAAAGGAAGCGACGATCCCACCGACTGGTGCGGGAAATGCTAAAGCTAATTGGATCGAAGTCACGATATAAGTGACCAAATCTGCGATCGCAGCAGCCAGAAATATTGCTAATCTTTGTTTACCTGTTGTCATCACTAAGCGATAAATCCAATAAGCAACAAACGGCCCGGCGATCGCCATCGAAAATGCATTCGCTCCCAATGTCGTCAAACCACCGTGAGCCAAGAGCAATGCTTGAAATAAAAGTACCAAACTACCAAGTACAGACATGGCTAAAGGGCCAAATAGTATTGCTCCTAATCCTGTACCTGTAGGATGAGAACAACTACCTGTCACCGATGGCATTTTTAAGGCAGATAGCACAAACGTAAATGCTCCCGCCAATGCTAAGAGTAATTTTAATTGCGGGTTTGCTTGGGTAATGTGTGATATTCGCCGCAACCCCAACACAAAAAATGGCAAAGCAACTATCCACCAAAAAACTGCCCATTTTACAGGTAAAAAGCCTTCCATGATGTGCATCGCATAGGCTGGTGCTGCTGCACTCACAACTATATAAAAGCTGAAAATCCCTAGCAGGATTGATAATACACCTTTTACCTTCAAAATAATTCTCAAAATCAGCCATCCCTTGAAGATATATAAGGATTTAGTTTATATTGGTAACTTTTATTCTTCAACTATTTATATCATGATTATCATTATCATAATTTTCCGAAATAAATATTTATAGGCTTTTCGCAGGTTGGGAATAGTAGCTTGATTTCCGTCCTTTTGTTTTAGTGTCACGGGTGTTCAGATCCCCGACTTCGCAAAAATTGTCGGGGATGTATATTCGGTTGAAGACAAAAAAGAATTATTGACAATAATTTTTAATTCCTATATGAATATAAATTAGTTGCAAAAAATTTGCAGTTTGCTTTTTGCTGCAAATTATTACTGATAGTATCATGCCTGACTACTTTGCTCTTAATCAAGAAAAATTGTTAAATCGCCGTCAACTGTTAAAACTAGGATTAGCAGGTGCAGGCGTTACTGGTGCAGCTGTGGTATGGGATAGGTTAGCAGCACAAAAGCAATTGGTGAGAGTACCACCTTTAGAGACAGAGGAAAATACCAACAGCGCTGTCAACCCAGTACAAGTATTGCGAAATTTTGATTATGGGACGCTGAAGCGAGAAAATGGGCGGACAATCCGAGAATTTCGCTTAACTGCTGGTACTTCCGAGATTCAACTTAATAGTGCTGTATCGTACAATATCTGGGATTTGAATGGTCGTATCCCTGGGCCGACACTGAGAGCAAAACAAGGCGATCGCGTACGGATATTGTTCCTCAACCAAGCTGGACATTCCCACTCTTTACATTTTCATGGTATTCACCCCGCAGAAATGGACGGTGTTCGTCCAGTAAGCAATGGTAGCGCCACAATTTACGAATTTGATGCTGAACCCTTTGGTGTTCATCTCTATCACTGTCACATTGAACCCGTGACTCGACATATTGCCAAAGGATTATACGGCATGTTTATAGTTGATCCGCCCAAGCCTCGTCCAAGCGCAGATGAAATTGTATTAATAATGGCTGGGTATGACGTCAATGACGATAACCACAATGAGTATTACGCCTTTAATGGTTTACCTCATTACTACATGGATAATCCGATTCCCATTTACCAAAATCAGTTGATTCGATTATATGTTCTCAACATTATTGAATTTGATCCCGCAGTGACATTTCACTTGCACGCTAATTTTTTTGATGTTTATCCGACTGGAATGACTTTGACTCCCAGCCAAAAAAGCGATGTAGTGACGATGGGTGTAGCAGAACGTCACATCTTAGAATTTGCTTTTCGTTATCCAGGTAAGTATATGTTTCATCCCCATCAAGATGCGATCGCAGAAAACGGATGTATGGGTTTATTTGAAGTCGTTGCTGATAAAAATTCCCAAAATATAGCGAAGAATACTTAAGCAAAATTGCAATATTGACCAAGTAGAGACGCGAAATTTCGCGTCTCTACTCCAGCGATTTGTTAAGTTGCGACATCTAACCGATAAACATCCATCTCAATACCATGAAAAATTGTTTTCCTTTCGTATCTCATCCCCAACTTTTCAAGCACTCTCACTGATGCTGTATTTGCTCGCTCGACAATTCCAAAAATGTATGGAAACTTGATTTCCTCAAATCCATATTGAATGGTTGCTGATGCTGCTTCAGTTGCTAACCCCCTACCCCAAAACTCTGGGTCTAATCGATATCCAATCTCTGGTTCAGCTACATTATCAATTTGGTCGATTGTAATTCCACAGTAACCAATCAATTCGTTAGTTTGTTTGAAAATGATAGCCCACTTCCCGAATCCAAATGCTTTGTATGAAGTGATGAAACTGTCTATTTTCGCTTGCGTTTGGGAAACTGAGAGAATCCCACTAACAGAAAATTCCATGACTCGTGAATTTGCAAGAATTGGTGCAAGTTGATAGACGTCTTTTTGCTGGAAGTCTCTGAGGATAAGACGTTGTGTTTCTAGCCAAACCATGACTCAAAGTAGCCTAACAGGGAAATTAGCAACGTTTACCCTTTGTATCTGAAGAATTATTGATAATTAATCTTAGTTTTATCACAATTAATTTGAAACTAATTATTAAATTTCACCTGATCAAATAGTCAAATAGTTGATAAAAACTCTTACTAGATGCAAGAATAACTTAGCAAAATCTAAGACAAGATGTCAAATATCACCATAGCAGTTTGACATATGCAACTGCTGATATAGCTAAAAAACGCTTTTACTTACTTGCTTTTACAGATCCCCAGGAGCAAAGATGAAAAATTTTCGTTACGTATGTTTGGCTGTCGCTGCTTGTGCGATTGTGACTCTGAGTTCTTGTAATGATGGTGGTACTTCAACCACAGAAAATTCACCAGCAGCTAGCACTCCCAACTCTGTTGCACAAACAACAGAAGCAGTAAGTCATAGCGGTCATGGTAGCAAAAAACAAATTAACATCAATACAGCTATCTTGTCTGAGTTGGATAAATTTGAGGCGCAGCTAGGTGTACCAGCATTATCGAATAAAATTCAGGCAAATCGCCCTTATGCTAGTCCAGAGGAATTAGTTAGCAAGAAAGTTATTAGCCAAGAACAGTTTGACAAAATAAAGGATCAAGTAACTGTTCAGGAAGTGGTTTTGACTGGGGAAGCCAAAGATGTAGATTACATGACCAAGCTAGGATTGATGAAAGGACATTTACTTGTCGCCCAAGAACTTTTGGATCAAAATCAACCAAAACAAGCAGAACCTCATATTGGACACCCAGTAGAAGAAATTTATGTTGATGTAGAAGATCAATTAAATGATCGCAAAGTCAAAGAATTCAAGACAACTTTGGTGAGTTTGCAAGATTTGGTGAAATCTAACCCCAAAGATGCCAAAGTCAAAACTAATTTTACTACTTCTATGGAGTCAGTAGATGGAGCGATCGCAGCATTACCAGAAGGACAACGCACTCAACCTTCATTTGTACTCCAGGTAATTAACGGTTTGTTAGATTCTGCAAACTCAGAATATGGTGCAGCGATCGCCGATGGTAAAATAGCCGCAGCCATTGAATATCAAGATTCCCGTGGTTTTGTACTCTACGCCGACGAATTGTATCAAGATATCTCTAGCCAAATGGCAAAAGATCATCCAGACGCAGACAAAGCAATTCAGGCGAGTATGACTCAACTGAAAAAAACTTGGCCTACCGTGATTCCACCAGCCAAGCCAATTAATACCCCAGAAGAAGTCACCAAAGAAATAAAAGCGATCGAATCAGAATCTCAAAAAGTGATTGACAATTCCAAAACCCAAGCACAGCGATAGTAAGTTCGTAGTAAGTTCGTAGTAAGGACTTTAGTCCTCAAAATCAGGACTAGAGTCGCTTACCCTTGACTTTTTGTTCCAAGGTCAGAGCTTAAAATTTAGTCATCACCAAAAACTTCTGACTTCTAGCGTAGACTTAAGATACTGATGCAAGAACTTGACCAAAAGAAGACTATCGACCTGCTCAACGCCATCATGGAGTTTGAATTGGCAGGAGTTGTGCGTTACACTCATTACTCTTTGATGGTAACTGGTCCGAATCGTATTCCGATTGTTACCTTTTTTAAGGCCCAAGCCAGTGAATCTTTACTTCATGCTCAACAAGTAGGAGAAATTCTCACAGGTTTAGAAGGACATCCAACCCTGAAAATTACACCAATCGAAGAAAGTTACAAGCATTCAGTAAAACATATTTTGGAAGAAAGCTTGTCACACGAGAAGAAAGCACTAGACCTGTATAAAAACTTGCTTGATACAGTCAGAGATGCCAGCATTTATCTTGAAGAATTTGCTCGAACTATGATCGGTCAGGAAGAGATGCATAATCTTGAACTGAAGAAAATGTTACGCGATTTTAGTTAGTAGTCAATGGTCATTGGTCATTAGTCATTAGTTATTAGCTAGTGACTAATGACACAATGACAAAGGACAAATGACAAAGGACAAATGATGAACTTTAGTACTGCTCTACCTACTTTTGTAATTACACTCCGAGAAGGAGTGGAAGCAGCCTTAGTCGTTGGTATTGTCTTGGCTTTGTTGAAAAAAGCTAAACAATCCCGACTCAACCCTTGGGTGTATGCTGGTGTCGGTGTTGGTATTGCCTTAAGTGCGCTGATTGGTTTGCTATTTAGTTGGGTAATACAAGTATTGGGAGCAATTAATCCCCAGTACACATCTGTAGTTGAACCATTAATGGAAGCTGTCTTCAGTTTACTGGCGATCGCTATGCTCAGTTGGATGCTAATCTGGATGACCAAACAAGCCAGATTTATGAAAGCTCAAGTAGAGGGAGCGGTGACAGATGCTTTAAAAGATAATACTAATGCTGGTTGGGGTGTTTTTAGCTTAATTTTAATTGCCGTTGTCCGTGAAGGCTTTGAAACAGTTTTATTCATTGCTGCTAATTTTCAACAAGGACTAATTCCTGCACTTGGTGCTATTGGCGGGATTGCAGTTGCAGCAGCAATTGGTGTGCTTTTATTTAAATGGGGAGTGAAAATTAACATCCGCCAATTTTTCCAGGTAATGGGTGTTTTGCTGGTATTAATTGTTGGTGGATTAGTCATTTCTGCATTACATAATTTTGATGAAGCTGCTGCTAATTATGCTCTTAGTAATCGCGCTTCCGAAAGCCTTTGTTTTTACTACGAAAGATTTACTAAAATTCATTCTTGTATACTAGGGCCAATGGTTTGGAATACAGCCAATATTCTGCCAGAAGAAAAATTCCCTGGCATTGTAATTAAAGCCCTGTTTGGCTACAGAGAACATCTTTATGTTGTACAGGCAGTTGGATACGTAGTATTTTTACTAACTATTGGAGGTTTATATTTCCGTGGTATTACGGCTGGTTTACCTCAAGGTGGAAAGAGCATTTCAGCAGGACAAAAACCTATTGGTTCAGCCAAGGAATAGGGCTTGAGGATCTGGTGGGATTAAAGACAAGGGAAGGGGGACACGGGGACACGTAAAAATAACGGGAGCTTGGTAGCCCCTTCTGCATTAAGTTCATTGAATCGAAGGCTAATTCCTCCTCTGTTGCCTGTTAAGAGTTCCCGCCCTGAAGGGGCTTGGTCAGCGAGTATCAAACACTCGTCGTCGAGTATCAAAGACCCGTCGTCGAGTATCAAAGACCCGTCGTCGAGTATCAAAGACCCGTCGTCGAGTATCAAA